>JAYVNW010000214.1:0-2496 GCA_043758225.1 Candidatus Kuenenia sp.
ACGGAGTCGGCATCACGATAATTGATCGCAAAAGAACAGCAGGCTCCCATGCCACTTCGCAAGGCTATTCGATTTGCAGCGGCGGCTCCCAAACCGTGCAATGGCAACCAATGCGACAATCCTGAAGTCATACTCTGGACGTTTCGAGGATAAGTCGAATGATCCCAGCAACTATCACTCCTCCAGCTCCACTTTCCAGATTGAAGTAGGGCATCGTCCCGTCGGAAGATCGGCCACCAAATGAACTCAAGGTGACGATGTTGCCAGCAGTCAGCTCTTCGCTACGCATCCGAAAGTCCGTCGTGTCTCCATGACTTCCTTGAGACGAATGCAATGTTGTCGTTGTTACCTTTGGAAACGTGACCACGAAATCCGCCGACGGCAGATTGTCAAACACTGGTACGTCTCCGTCGATTGGTGCCTGCAGGCGAACCTGCCATTCATGTGCATCGAAATCTGCGTACCACTTTCGTTCAAACGTCATTCCGTCGCATCGCAACGTCGATGGCAGATTCTGTTCTTCAAGTCTCTGGAAAGTTTTTCCCAACCGAAGCGTGCTTCTTTCGGTTTGGCCGACCGCCGTGTTGTTGCCAGCGAGGAACATCACAATCAGCAGTATTAAGAACTGCCACATAGTTTGAATCCTTTGCGACCCTATGCTCGTTCGACAATGCATCCAGGGCGGCCTTGAAAATGTTGCGCACTACACAATCGTAATTTTTTCAGGTGCATGGCACCTGTGATCGGCACCTGTGATCAACATCCTGTTCATTCGGTGTCAATCCGCACAAGTTACCTGTCGGGATTCTGTTTCTCAATCGAGGGTGATCTGCGACACTGGACGCGGACAAAGTTCTGGCCATGCAAGACGGATTCTGCTCCATCGCTTATGATGACGATGTGTCGATTTTAAGGCGGGCAAAGACCGAGGCCACGATGGGGCGGACTTGTTTAATTTGTTTTCGCGAGCGGCCGCATGAGCGGTTCGGAAGAAAAGGTTACGCTGCGCGGGTCTGCAAGGAGTGTCGGAAACTCCCGAAGTCAGAACAGGATTGGCTGAATCAGGAACTCAGGCTGCATAGTTCCAATGTTCCGCCGCTGGAGATTCTGCTCATCGACGATTGGCAAATCATCGCCGCAGTCAATCGACAGCCGCGCGAGGCTGTTGACAACGACTACGAGCCGTAACAGATTGCTTTTCGCGCTGGAATTCTGGGACTTCGGAGTAAAACACGGATCAAAGCATGATTTCTTACGAATCCGGACGCAGGGCTTTCTACCCGGACTGCCAGAAATCGGGAAAGCTGTTAACATGTTGGGGCTGAAACCGGCCTAAGTGTGGAGATTTTCGTTGTTCTGGTCGCGGGATGTTTGCGGAAGCCAGAGCACAAAAGAATACAGATAACAGGATCTGCGGGGTGGCCGTCGAGCCGTCAGCGGTCCTGATTTTGAACGTTTACTGAAACTAAAGGGAATGTCATGGCCAACGATCCGTACTCATCATGCCCGTGTGGCAGTGGAAAGAAACTGAAATTCTGCTGCGGCGAATTTTTGCCCGATTTGCAGCGCGCGTTCCGTCTGCGAGAGAATCAGCCTGAAGCGGCTGTCAAAATGTTTCGTGACTTGCTCCGTAAACATCCCGACAAAGACGTCATACTGCGTGAGCTCACGCTGACTCTAAACGAACTCGGACTTTCCGCTGAAGCACGGCAGGAAGTCGCAAATTTCCTCAAGACGCACCCGGATCAACCAACGGCACTGCTTTCGATGGCAGAAATCAGCCTGCAGGAAGATGGCTTTGAAGCATCGCGTCGTATTCTCCATCGTACTTTTCAGATTTGTGCTCGATCACAACCGGCGGGCATCTCATTCCTTGCATCTATTGTCGCGGCTGAAATGGGACGTGTGGGTTGCCTGATGGCTGCTCGAGAACATCTCTCCCTGGCAGTCCGCACGGCGACTGGCGAGCGTCAGCGAAATCTGGTGTTGCAATTGGTCCGCTTCGAATCAGAAACGACATTGCCATTTTTATTTCGCAGTGCTTACCCATTGTTGCCCGTCAATTGCAGCGAAGATGCCGCTCAGCAGGACTTACGAGCTCGTAAGCTAAGTATCCTTGGCTGCTGGGAACCAGCTGCCATTATTTACAACCGTCTGGCTGACGCATATCCGACTGAAGGCGCGATTTGGTACAACCTTGGGCTCTGCCAGAGCTGGGACGGTCGCCTCGCCGAATCTGAGAGTTCTTTGCATCACGCGGCAACGCTGCTGAAAGATTTTGATCAGGCTGTGACCGCCGAAGCATTGGCTCAGCAGATCGAAAGTCAATTGAGCACCGAGCGATTCTGCTCTTTTGCGGTCCGACTGAATGTCCGTTCCGTTTCCGAGTTGTTGACTCGTCTTGAAACCGAACCTTTGCTGCATCGTAATGATTCCCATGATCATGATAGCTGCAATCATCCGGACGGAACTGGTCATGCTGCTGAAATGATTCTG
>JAYVNW010000215.1:0-7628 GCA_043758225.1 Candidatus Kuenenia sp.
CAAAAAATTCTTCGGGTTCGTCACTGGACGTGCCTGATTTTGAATGACGGGCGCCGCCCGGTGCAAACCGGGCGGCGCCTCTTTAGATATTGGGGTCGATAAGAATGCAAACTGAAGTCGTTTCCGTCGTCGGATCAATGGAGGCCGTGTTATGGTTCGCCGCGCTCATGGGTTTTCAATTTGGCTTCTGGCTCGCGCGTGCACGACAGCGTTGGTAGACTGTCTCAGTCGGTCGCGACCTCATATACTAACAGCGTTCTGGCTCGCCCTAGGGGCCATGCAGTTCGGTTACGTCCTTCGCGCTTCCGGCGCTTTGACTGCGGCTAGTAATTCATTTGGATCGATTTCTTGGTATGACGATTCGACATTGCAAGTTCACGCTTGCGAACTTACGTCAGGCGGTTACCAATGCTGTGCTGATTACGATTATTACAATGGCACGTGCCTCGTTGCTTATCAGCCGATCTCACCGGCTGATGGCTGCTCAATCAACACTGTGTTTGGGGGCATGTCTGTCTTCGCTCAGCAGATCGCCGAGCAACACTTCGTCGGAAACCTCAGTGCCTACTTGGCATGGTCAGACTGTGCGCCGCCACCTGCTGAACCTATACCTCTTCCAGTCGGTGCGTGTCCGTTGTCAGTAGCGGGAGGTGGGTTCAACTATTCCGGTGTTCTTGGCTCCTACGAATACCGTAAGGCTGGTGAGGCGCCGTTCTGTTATTGGTACTGGCGTTTGCCCGGAACAATGGGTGAACATATATGGGATTCGGCCATTGGTCTGCCGTGTGCGTGCCAGAGTGAGTTAGCCCTGCTTCATGCTACCTGCGCCGCTGATCCGTTCTGTGAATGTCCCGGTTTCTTCATCGCTGAACCTTGCGATCCTCCACCACCACCGCCACCACCGCCACCACCACCACCACCGCCACCACCTCCACCACCTCCACCACCGCCACCACCACCACCACCACCGCCACCACCTGACGCATGTGCGAGTCACGGGGGCGATGGTGATGCCGATGGCTGCTGTGCCGATGTCGATTACGATGATTCAGATCCGGCAGTGTGCGCGAGACCACCATGCCTCGACAGGGGTGGCGACGCGGATAACGATGGCTGTTGTGCGGATGTCGATAACGATGACGGAAACTCTGAGGTTTGTGACCAGTGCTATGGTACCTGTAAACATGTCGTTCAACGTAGTAAGGTTGGCGGGAAATGGGTGATGGTGTGGAAATTAGTAGCCAGTACCTGCGCTCGACGGAATTGTAATTGCTGTCCTCCTCCGGTGCGACCCGAAAAGGAAGGCACCGAACACGTCGGTGATTGCAAGGCTGTTTGCAAGGGGCCTTGTGATGACCACGGCAATGATAAAGACAAGGATTATTGCTGTGGTGACGACGATTTAGATGATACCGATGATCAAGTCTGTACAGGCCTCTGCGATGGCAATCGTGAGGTTTGTTATACGTCAACCGCGAAAGGTCCAGACGGCGAATGGGACACTCCTGACGATATTCGGAAAGAGTGTGTGCCTCCAGAATCCGAGTCAGATAGTGCGCTCCCGCCCGGAGTTGATCCAGAGGCTCCACGTCCTTGCAAATGTGAGATGAAGAAGAACGGTGACAAGGATCAGGATGGTTGCTGCGACTTCGATGAACGGTCTTCCGAAGAAGAAGACGATCCTTCTAAGGGATGCGAATGCTGTCTCCTCCTTGAACAGTGGCGGAGAGCGAACGGCTGTCAGGTCGAATGGGAATGGAACCGTATTTGGGGACGAGGTCCTGCGATTGCTCAACATTATCCTGAGATCACTTCAACTACAGTGCTAGAACAGCGTCCTGATCGCTGTCCTGAATTGGTCCCTTGCAATGGTCGTGTAACATATACTTCGTCTTATGATACTGCCACTCCACCTGGTTTAGTATGGACTACGGCCAGCGGTGCCGCGTGTGGTGGCGGTCCTGGTTGTATAACGTGTCCTCCTATGTGGCTACCAACCCGAGTTGGTCAGGTGGTTACATACTCTTGTGCACGTAATAAGTGTGACAACGTGGCCGACTTACCCGCTGAGCCGCCAGTAGACCAAATCGTTTGGACTGTACCAATGAGTAAATTGACGAAGTCCAGTCAAAGCGATTTAACTGGCAAGCTCGACGATTTCGATTTCTATGTGCCGATTACCCGCCGTGGTTGGGAGCTTTTGATGGAACGCGCCTCTGTCGGTGCGGGTGGCAGTACAGCCTACAGTACCGATTTGTTTGCCGGTCTCGATGAATTTCGGAAGTATTTCCGTGCTGCTTTTCTATATTTGGTCGGTCTGCGTGTTGCCGCTGCTCTCTTCAAGGAGTTCCGAGTATGATCGCAACCTGGTTGGGGCTGAATGCGTTAAAGAAATGGCTGATGGGTGGTGTTGCTGTTGTGTTGTGGGAATTTGTCGGTAAGTGGTTGATTTGCACCGTCGCGAAATCGGTGTGTGCGTTGGCATATATGATTTTCGTTTGGGTGGTCCCCCTCGTCGTTGTTGTGCTAGAAGTCATTCCCTCGATGCCGACATTGGTGATCGAACCGCTGTTGGGGTCATGGCGGATCTTCAACTATCTTTTCCCATTGAACGAAGCCGTCTCATTGATTTCGTTCGTGATAACGATAGTTATTGCATTCCGCCTCTTTCGGTTCATCAAACAGTTCGTGCCGACTTGGTCCAACTAAGGCAAATCAAAATGGCAGGTGAAGGCGTCTTGACGATCAGAACTGGTCCCGGTGGCTCTGGCAAAACATATTGGGCCGTCAAATGGATTATGGAAGAAGTGTTGCCATATTATACGGATTCCAGAATCATTACAAATCTGCCTCTACTGTCGAAGGATCGTCGCATTGTCATCACTGACTTTGGGTCTGACTGGTCTGCGTCGATGCGTGCGGATGAAGGCGAGGGATCAATGGTGGTTGACTCCTCTGGTTTGGTGCTAGACAAATCTATTATCATCGTGGATGAGGCCCACACTATCTTCTCAAAGGCAAATGATCATTGTCTTCGCAAGGTGATCGGACTGAGTCGGCATCATGATATACGTTGGGTGTTCCTCTCACAGTCAAAGGATAAGTTGCCGGGGTGGGTCGATGAAGAAGCCGAAATATGGTTCGAGTCGGCTAACGGTCGTACTTTGCGTGACGCTACCTTCGGAATCAGGCTGCTGGATTTACAGAACGTGTACGCCAAAATCTTTGGAAAGTTTCACGAGTTTTTTAAGCTCACTGAGTACGTCCGTGCCAACCGCCGTTGGAAGGCTATTCAGACCTATTCTGAGTGGTTCAACAAGACGGTTGGCGACTGGTACAATACGAAGAATACGGGTGGAGCTAGCGATACTGGGGAACCTGTTGTCGTTCATGATTATATGAGATTTAGCCTGCCGGTTTTGCTTGGTCTGGTGTGCAAACGGAACTGGCATGTCATGCCAACGTTCTTGTTGAAGAATGGCCTTCCGATTTTGTTTGTTACAGTCGGTCTCGGCTGGATGGGCTGGTCTTACTTTACGCGGTCGAGTCTCCACCAGAAAGTCGCCCCGGTGAATCCGACACCCGTCGTTACGCTTCCGAGCCTGAGTTCAGTTGTTCCTCGTGCTCCCGAGCAGTCAAAGCCAAGCACGGGACTGATTCAGTATCGCCGAGTCTTGACGTGGTCACTGATCTGCGCCGCTCTCGTGGGGTGCCGCGGTCCCACCAGTTCTCTCCGCGTCAATCACGATGATCTCAATGTCGCGCGACAGGCGAAGACGGATCAGCCTTCGCCTCGCTTGGCTTTGTTCGGTGCTGGCCATTCGTTGGACAGTACTTTGAAGGCGGCTGGAATTGAAGTCCTGACAGGCGAGACGGTAGACGGTCCGCTTGTGGGCCGAGAGGTGGTGGAGGCCGCGCGACGACTTGGTTTTCAACTCGATGCTTCTGGCAAAAGGATGATGCCAGTGGAGCGCCAGGCGGTACCGGTGCCGGATGAACTCAGGGGTTACGTTACTACGGATGTCGCTCAGGTCGGCGGCTACTCTGTCGCATTGGCGACACCGGGACAAATCGACCAGTGGCGGCAACTGGCTGACGTGGTGCATGAATCCTACGCTATCGACCTCTTGATTTGTTCGGTCAATGATGATCAGTCGCGTAGTTTGGGTCTCGTGACCTCTGCCAGTGGCTCCATCGATGTATCGTATCCCGGCAAGCCACTCAAGTGGGGTGGTGGTGCGAAGGTTAAGTTGTCCGCAGATGGTTCCGTGGTGGACGCTCGTGAGGTTGCTCGGCCCGTCCTTCATGCGAGCCATGACACTCAGACCGATCTTCATGTCGGGTCGCGCGTGCCAGTGCGTACCACTCAGACGACGACAGACGGAACTACTCGCGCCGTCGGTGCCACACTCACCTTTGTTTCGACTGGTGTTGAAGTGAGTGTTAAGCCGTCGCGAGTCTCGACAACTCAGATTAGGTTGACGGGTAACGTGTCGGTTTCGGATCAGACGTCTGTTACCGACGGTGCACCTGTGACATCGGAACGTCGGGTTACAGTTGACCAACTGTTGACGCTCGGAGAGTGGGGGGCTGTAGCTCGTCTTGACCGTGTTGTCGATCAGTCATCCGGCGCGTGGTTTGGCCTTGGGGGCACTCGGCACGCATCCTCTGAGACGTTTGTGGTGTTGGCTCGACCACGGCAGGTGAGTCGCCCTCGCGAGGTGTCTTGGCCGATCCAACCCGCGTCCGCGCGGCCGATGGAAGTTCGGAGTGAAATGATCATCCCTGCCGAGGTAAAGACCGAGGGCAAGGCACAGTCGAAACCCGAGGTGAGCAAAGTCCTTCAACTGGAAACCATGCCACAAACTCCCGCTCGTCCAAAGGTTCAGCCATCGCCTAAAGGAGAGACATCGGGTTTGAAACCTTCGGTCCGCTCGATCTCTCCATCTCAACTGCCGCCACGTTTCGTTTCCCCGGTCATGGTTCAGTGATGAGCGATCCCGGCTCGGCTAGCCGTATAGGCGAAGCCGAGACGGGATCAACTGGCCGACTCGGTCATTAACTCTAAGATTTCGAAACGAACGTCCGAAACTTGTGTGAACGGTATTGAAAAGATTGAATGTAAAGGCTAATTATGACGATGAAGGAAACATAACGGACACACTCTGAACGGTTCGCTAAGAAAAGCCTACGTTTCAGGGAATACCTGATAACAGAGTGTGTCCGCTATGTTTCGTGATTAGTGTCGGGTCTTGCCAGACCCGACCCATGCCGATCAATCCGCTACAAACGGAGTTGATCGCAGACACCCTTGCGGGTGCCTGACCGGCGACAAATGGAGTTGTCCTTCCGATGGGCGAGTTTTACCGGCGAAACGGTGAATCGTCAATCTTTCCCGGCATTGTTCGCCGGGCTCCAATGTCGCCTCCCTTCCTTTGAATGGAGTCGAAGACGATGGATATTCAAGCAATTTTGGCCTCATTTGGTTCCAAGCTCTTTGTCACTGGGTTTTCCCGTGGTACCAAATCGGGCGTGTCCGCGAAGTCTGGATCGCCCAAGCCGTGGCACATGATTCTTGTCGCCGATGGAACGGCGGAACGGTCTTTCATGGTTGAGGAGCAGATTGCGAAGTTGTTCCCCTCACCTGGGACTCTGGTGCGCGTGACTGCTGACTACAGCGAACGCGAGGGCAGGACGTTCATGAACAACGCGCGAGTGGAGCCGATTCCGACGGGTCAATCCCCAATCGACTCTGCGACTGTGGCACGCCGCTCGACAGTCTGATTCGTTCGCAGGCCATGCCTAACCGGGCCGTGGCTGCGCCGGGAGGAGAGCAGGGCGGGCCGAGGTCTTGCCTCGGTTTGCCCGCCTCCTCCGTTCTTCATTTGAGGGGAGAGCCATGTATTTCGATGATGAGAGTCAAGCTGCTTTGGACGAGTTGCTTGGCTGCAATTTGGAAGAAGTCGAGGATTTTTACAAGGACGTTTTCGATCATGAATCAGATGACGACGGAACAGATTCAGAGGATCAAGCGAGCGAAGTACGAGACCCTGATCGCGGGCCTTTTGGCCGATATCCTGTCCTCGCTGCGTGAGTTGGAGCCGGAACACTTGGATGGTCTCGCGTCTACTTCAAACAGGTGTTTGCGCCTGATGGTCTCGATTGCTCGACGAAAAGCAATTGCCCGATGAGAAAGGAAACTCATGGTCTGGCTGGCGAAGGAACGGACGATTAGGCGCTATCACGAGGGAAGGGCCGAACTCATCGCCTTGATGGGTGGGGC
Organism: Candidatus Kuenenia sp.; assembly: GCA_043758225.1. Taxonomy (GTDB): domain Bacteria; phylum Planctomycetota; class Planctomycetia; order Planctomycetales; family Planctomycetaceae; genus SXXK01. The sequence goes on from JAYVNW010000215.1 coordinate 6,284, forward strand.
GTGCGTGGAGTGTGGTCGGACGACCGCTCTCGAATTCCACCATTTGCAGCGTCGTCTCTGGCGCTCCAGCGAGATAAGTCGGTGGTCACGACTGGCCAGACACAAGCGGGAATGGGCAGCAGGTCAGATTGCCCTCGCTTGTGGTCCATGCAATCGGCGCATCGGGCAACCGGCGTTGTCAGTTCTGCCGGTGGAATTTTGACAGTGCCATTGCGATTACTTCTGCTGGTCGGTCAAGAGTGGGTGAGTGTCTTCAAGGTACCGCTGCAAATTGTAAGACCAGTGCGCGAACAATTGGGTGACGCGGCTTGGGTCGCAGTCCATCGCAAGACATTGTTGTTTGAGGTCCTCGATGGTGGTCGTTGTGACGCTCGTTGTCTTGCCGGTGCGAGTTGTCAACAGCGCCCGGCATTGTGGCGTGCCAGGCTCAAGCCAAAGGGTGTGGAGTTGCGAGTACTTCTGCATTTGAATGTCTTTCAAGCGCGAGTGATGTTGTTTCCCGGTGCCTCCGTCTCGGTGGCTCCGGGGTGGGAAGCTTCGCGGTCTCACTCCGAGGCCATTCGGAAAGGGCCAGAGGGCGGGGGGAAGGTTTTCGCGAACAGTGCGATTGGTGGGGGCGGTCCAATGCCTTTTGTGCTGTCGAAATCTGAGTCTCCAGATTTCAGAGGTGTAGCTTTGTGGCGGCTGATGCGCCGATGTGTCGCCCCCTCCAAATCGCACCGCGCAAACCTTCCCCCCGCCCTCTGGCCCTTTCCGAATGGCCTTGGAGTGAGACTCAGAAGGTTCCCAACCCGGAGGCACCGAAACGGAGCCACCGGAAAACAACATCACTCGCGATTGAAGGAAACTCGAATGCAAAAATACGCCCAACTCCACACGCTCTGGCTGGAGCCCGCCACGCCCCAATGCCGCGAATTGATCACAAGTCGCACCGGCAAACTCACGAGCGTCACAACGGCCACCATCGAAGAACTGAAACAACGATGTCTGGACATGCACTGCGCACCCGCCCGCGTCACCCAACTGTTCGCACACTGGTCGAACAATCTCCACAAATACCTTGCCGACAATCACCCGCTGTTGACCGACCAGAAGGACAAGCCGGTTGACCACACCAAGCCGACTTCGCTCTAATCGACACCCGGAGGAACCATGTACTTTTGCTGGGATTACGAGCCGACGGGAAACGTCGAACACGTCCACGAACACGGACTGACAACGGGTGATGTCGAACAGGCGTTCGAGAACGTGGTCGAACACTTGACGAGCGATTCCAGCGGCCGCCCCGCGATCAAAGGATTGACCGCAGACGCGACACTCATCTTCGTCGTTTACGAAATCGAAC
>JAYVNW010000216.1:0-2082 GCA_043758225.1 Candidatus Kuenenia sp.
GAAACGACATAATCCAGCTGCGATAAAGTGCAGTTCCGGCACCAGAACTGTCGCAAAGGAAAGAATGTTTCCGGCTTGTGGAGGTCTTCGGGCGACAGCAGTGTGTCGCAAAGGGGCTGATGGCCCAGATCCAGAACGAGTTCCAGATCCTTTGAGCCGCAAACCTGACAGCAGGTAATCTGCCCGCTGGGAATATTATGATTTGGACGGACTTTCATGATTCGTTTACCAGACTCCGCGCATAGCGGTCGGCTTCAAAATGAAGGATTTGTGCCAGAGTAACTTCTGAAGGCGATTCACCGCTTTGCACGTGGCGATACCATTCAATAGTTTTTCCAATGCTTGTAGAAAAATCCCAGACTCCCCGCCAATTCAGCAAGGCGTTCGCCTTTTCGGTACACAAGTGCAGCAGCGTGGCTTCGTGTGGAGCGTTTGATTCAGTTTGGTCGAGACCCTGTCCAGGCCAGTGCCTGAGAACGTCATTGACTAGCTCACCAACGGTTCGATTAGAATCAGTGGAAGGTCCAAAGTTAAAAGGTGAACAACGAGCAATCATGTCTTTTGCGTTATCAGCAGTCGCCAGGCTTTCCGCGAGCGTCAGATAGCCGTTCAGTGGATCGAGAACATGCTGCCATGGTCGCCGGGCGTGGCGGTTGCGAATACGAACAGGCTCATTCTTTGAAAGGGCTCGGATGCAATCAGGCACGATGCGATCCAAAGCCCAATCGCCCCCGCCAATCACATTTCCAGCCCGCGCACTAGCCACTCGGATTCGCCGTAATTCACTGGAGGTTTGCGAAAACCATGATCGTTGATAGCTCTCAATAGCAAGTTCCGCCATGGCTTTGCTGCTGCTGTAGGGATCCGATCCGCCGAGCTGATCATGCTCCCGATAACCATAAATCCATTCCTGATTAAGATAGCATTTGTCTGTTGTGACCATCACAGTGACACAAGGATGTTGCAGATGCCTCAGCGCTTCCAGCAAATTGACAGTCCCAATGACGTTCGTGGCAAAAGTTTCGACGGGTTCCTGATATGAGTACCGTACAAGCGACTGAGCCGCCAGATGAAACACAAAATCCGGACGGCACTGAGTCAGCTCCCGCTGCAACTTGGCGAGTTCCCGAACGTCACCATGAAGGGACCGGATCTGTGATGCCAGATTGAGCTGATCGAATAATGACGGTGTCGTCGGCGGATCGAGCGAATAACCTGTAACCTGCGCGCCAAGTTGCAGCAGCCACTGAGTCAACCAGGCTCCTTTGAACCCGGTGTGACCTGTGATAAAGACTCTGCGACCGAAAAACGTCTGGCGATTCATGTCGGTGACCTACCAAACTTTCCACGGAGCTTCACCGGAATCCCACAGCTGATTCAGGTGCAGGAATTCACGGTAGGTATCCATAGCGAAGAAGAAGCCCTCGTGTCGATATGCGACAAGTTGCCCCTCTGCGGCGAGTCTTTCCAGAGGGGCCTGCTCAAAGATACATTCGTCGCCTTCGAGATATTCCAGAATACGGCGATTCAGAACAAAGAAACCAGCACTTGCCCAGGTATCAATCTGAGGCTTTTCAACGAACTTGTTCACAGTGCCATCGGAATTCAGATCCAGCATACCAAACCTGGAAAGCGGTCGCATAACCGTGATCGTCGCAAGCTTGCCATGAGCGTAATGAAACTCAACCAGCTTTCCGATGTCGATATCGGCCACGCCATCACCATACGTCAGCAGGAAGGTATCGTCGTCAATGTATTGCCCGGCGCGGCGAACGCGGCCACCGGTCATGGTCGACAGGCCGGTATCCGTCAAGGTCACAGTGAAAGGTTTTTCATCAGCGGCTTTGTGAAACCGTACCCTTTGTTCCTCTTCGGAACTCAGGGCACCCAACGTCATCGTAAAATCATGATTCATAGCACGGTAACGAAGGAAATAGTCTTTAATCATCTGGCCTCGATATCCGAGACACAGCACAAAATCGTCGAACCCGAATTGCGAATAGATCTTCATGATGTGCCAGAGAATTGGCCGACCACCGATCTCGACGAGCGGTTTTGGTCGATATTCAGTTTCTTCCCGCA
>JAYVNW010000217.1:0-2754 GCA_043758225.1 Candidatus Kuenenia sp.
TCGGCGTCGGCTGGGCGATCTGGGCCCGTTCCGGTGTCGGTGACGTGCCGTCCGCCTAACATATAAGGGGCCAGATATCAGTAATCGGAGGTCACTCGCGAGTGCGGACGAACGGCGCGGAGTGACGACCGGGGTTGAGCGGAGTGGGCTTGTGGCGATGCGAGCCATTCGAGCCGAAGCTCAAGGCATTTGTTCAAGAAGCCAGGTGGTTGAGCGACGCCCAGCGGCGTATGGGGAAAGCTTTTTCACGACAATGCGATTTGGCGATTTCAGTAGGTCCTTTCTGCCGGACTCATCCTTACCCACATTTTTTTAACGCGGCGCGGTAACCTCGAAGCGCGAGGATGAGGGTTTCGAGTCCGCGCCAGATGGTTTGCCAGCCGGGTTCACCGTCGGACTTGCGACCGAGGAAGCCGCCGAGCCCAGCCAGAGCCCTCATGAATTCTCGCACCGTGTTGATCGCTCGAGGCCGACGTGTGATCTTGCCAAGTACTTCCACCCATTCCAGCGGCACCATTTTTTTTGCCGGAGTCTCCGGAGCCTGACGTGCCACATCGCGAAGCTGCAGCAGGCGGACGGCCTGGACGCAGATCACACCAATCACGGGCTCCAGTCGATCAGCCGTTTCGTATTGACGGCCTTCAACCTGCAAACCGGTTTTCAGGCACTTGTGATATTCCTCCACCACCGGACGTTGTTCATACATTTCAACCACGCGGATGCAATCCGCAAATGATGCAACTGCCTCGTGCGTGTAAAGCACCCAGCGAATTGCGGCAGAACCCTTTGGAGCTTTCACTTCCAGAACTTCCACAATGTTTGTGGGGACCTCACGAATCTCGTTATCCATCACGAACGCCGTAGCGCCTTCGCGTGGACGCAGCATCGTCACCGACGTACTGCGAACTTCCACGTGGGCCCAGCGGGCTTTCTGATTTTTGTTCGCGGAGACCCAGACCTGATAGCTTCCTTTCAACGTCGCCGCAGCAAGGATCTCATCCAGTTTCAGCACTGTCCCATCGGCAGTGCGAAGCTTGCGTTTCAGTTGAGCCGCGCGGATGACCCAGCTGTCGCCTTTCAAATACAGATGAGCGAATACGTCGAAATTGTCAGCTCCGCGATCACAGACGTGAATGAACTGAATGCCCGGCCCGAGGCCATTCACTTCGTCTATGACGCGGCCCCAGACTTCCGATTCTGTCGGACGTTTGCGACAGTTGACACGATGCACACGATCCCGTTTTCCAGGTGCCCGTGCCCAGAGTTCCTGCATCCCGAGTCCCATCACCTGATGACTTTCCGCATCGACGACGAGTGCCGAATGCAGAAAGAATCCCCGGCGGTGCTTGGCCGTGAGCGGTCCAAGCCCCTTGCGTTCGCTCTTGTATCCATAGTCGATTTCTGTTGTATCGCTGATGACCAGATAGCGTCCCGGCTGCAGAGTTCGCGTATTCCGATAATGCGTTGCGGTAACGGCTTCAAACGTAACTTCCGACCGTTCGAACAGTCGATATACGGCTTTGCAGTCGGCCCAGTCTTCAGTTTGATGCGGTGTCGAAGCGTCCGGCTTCTCTGCCATTTGCTGCGCATAACGGACAAGCCGCTTCGCTCGTCGAACGTCGCCAAGATCGCAGGTGCCAAACTGCATTTCACTCCACACCGCAGGTTCGAGGTCGATGAGTGATGTCATCAGACGGTCTCCGGATCAGACTCCCTACTAACACCGTCATGGATTTCCTGCCCCCCGTCGGTGAGTGGCAACTTCCGGACATACCGCAATACCGACGCCAATCAGCATCAACTGCGAAATCACAGCAAATCCGCTGACCTACGATCACGAGATTTGTAAATTGTGCTAAAACTTGTAACTTTTTCCGGGTAAGGATGAGCCTGCCGGGGAGGACTTCGCGGCTTGCCGCGACACGACCATTGAACGCCGATTTCCGCAGGGCGAAAGTCGATGACAACTTTGCGTCATTTCTTAAAAAAACGCGGTAAATTCCGAGTTTTCACCGCTGATCTGTCATCGATTTATCGGCGTCGTTGAGTGATTTCGCGGATTCTAAAACCAGCATCGGCCGAATCCAAAATCGCAATTGAGTGGGGTTTTCTTGGGTAGAAATGCGATTTTGTGTTTTGGAGCATCAAAATCTGAGAGTCATAATGTGGCCTTCCGGAGGGAATAAATCGATGACAATTCAACAGGGAGGGGAACATGGACGTCAACAATCGAGCGAGCTACTTTCTACAACCACAACAGACAAATCATCGACGCTACGAAGCTCTTCGATCTGTGTTTGTTGAAGAGGAATCGATGCGGGACGTGGCATCTCATTTTGATGTAAGTTACGGAACGGTTCGAAACTGGGTCAGTGAGTTTTGCCGCTGGCAGGACACCAGCAATGAGCTCCCCTTTTTTCGGAAGTTCATCGAGGGCGACCACCGGGCATTTCAGATTGCGAAGATGTAGACATCCCTGTCGCCGATGTCCAGACACTCTCCCTTGAACGAGGCCGAAGACTGATTACTCGGCACGCAGGAATTTTTCTTTTTCTACCGTTGCTCGCGCAGATGCGATTTGATCAGCTTGTCACTGCCGCAGACTACCCGGGAACGCAGATGATTCCGGCGGTGAATGCGATACTCAGTCTGTTGACACTCAAGCCGCTCGACAAGGAACGCCTGAGTCACATCGACGACTTCAACTGTGACGAAGCGCTCGGACATCGCGGAGACGAAACGGATCTCGAAAAT
>JAYVNW010000218.1:0-3178 GCA_043758225.1 Candidatus Kuenenia sp.
ATAGTGATACAGAATTTAGCCGCGTTCATCAGATGACTCCAAAAACGAATCTTTGACACTGAAACCGTCCTGCAATGGAACAGCAGGGAATGGACTCGACATTGTCGGAACGAATTTCCGAAAACGTGCCCTGTGGCAATCGATCATTACGGAATTTCGAGGCCGATTCTGGTTAAAGCATTTGCGAACACCAATATCGAATTCACTCTGACGTTCGAGGCATTTCCAATATATGAGGCGTCATTCAATGAGTCTTCAGCAGTCGTTTATGCACGCTCGACATGGATCTGGTCGGCATGAATCGTCAGGCGTTCTGTTAAACGGACAGAAACTGGACGGAGTTGATGCATTGAAACGTTTTCTCCTGAAGAATCGACATGACCAGTTCACCCGAGCGATGGTTCACAAGATGACAACGTTCGCTTGAGGACGACCGTTAGGGTTTGGTGATCGAGCCAGCGTTGACGAAATCACCGCCAGCCTTCGCTATCACGATGATGGGCTGGCGACGATGGTGACTCGGATTGTGCTCAGCGATCTGTTTCAGTCAAAGTAACTCCTTTACAACTTCATCCTCCCTCTGGGAAGGTCGAGCGACAGTAAGGGGTGGGTATGCAAATCGCGGCGCGAATATACTTTGAGGGCTGACGTCCTGTCGCTCGACACTATCACGCTACACGTCACACAATTCAATCGCCTGCTTCAACCCGGTTTTTGGATCACGAGTCGGAATAAATTCGTGACCGACGAAGCCTTTGTAGCCGATTTCAACCAGTTTCCTCATGATCGGAGGATAGTTGATTTCCTGTTTATCGTCGAGTTCTCCACGTCCGGGATTTCCGGCTGTATGAATATGGCCAATCACATCCTTGCACTGCTCGATACGTCGAATTACGTCGCCGTTCATGAGCTGAACATGGTAGATGTCAAACAGGATTTTCACGTGAGATGAACCGACTCGACGAGCAATGTTTGCCACGTAGTCGATGTCATCGCCCTGATAGCCAGGATGCCCTTTCATTGGATGTGAACCGTCACGTGTGTTCAAATGTTCCAGGCAAATTGTGACACCTTTTTTCTGCGCGTGAACAGCCAGTTTTTTCAGAGCTGCCACGCAATTGTTCGCTCCTTCCTCGAGCGAAATCTCGCCGCTGGTTGGATCTTCAGCGTCTTTCCATTTGTAACCAGTAAAGGCGATGACGTTTGGAACGCCGGCGGCCGCACATTCATCAATCATCTTTGTGGTTGCCTCGATGACCTGAGCTTGATAAGCAGGATTGTTCAAGCCCTTCATAAAGGGAGCCCCCGGCATTCCGTTGGCCGCGATCGCACAGGTCATTCCGTGTTTTTTGATCGTTGGGAATTCTTCCGGGCCGCAGATTTCTACTGACTGACATCCGAGACTCTTGGCAATTTCACAGGTCTTGTCGATATCCCATTTATCTCCGGCGACGTTGAAGCACCAAAAGACCACAGAGTGTTTGATATTGCCCTTCATGTTATTTTCCTCAGCAGCAGCAAGAGTAGTGGTTGAAAGTGAGGCAATAGAAGCTACCGCACCAGCGGCGACAGTTACCTGCAGCAGTTCACGACGAGACAGATTTTCATTGGACATGATTTGAGATCCTTTCGACGGCAGGTTAGCAGAAGAAGTTATCCGGCCCGCTGCCACTTTGCAAGCAGTCGCATTCGGCTGTCGGACCGGCCATCCAGATCGGTGCGAAGCATCGCAGCATCTTCAATCGCACGTCCAAAGAGTCGGATCAGAATGGCGCGGAGCGGAACGACAGCCAACGCCAAGAACGGCATGCCGGGCTCAAGGCTGCACAGACATCCGCCAGTGTTTTCGCAAAGTCGCCACGCGGCTTTGTCACGAGAGCCTGGTCTGTAAGCATTTACGAGAGAGAGGTTTTGAACCACGGCCTACGAATGCCGAAGCCCGACCTGATTCAGGTCGGGCTTAGGCGAAATGGTTCAATTCACACGATCAACTAAAGTCCCGCTGGTGGTGGGGCAACTTCACCCTTGACCGCATGTGAACCTGCGGAATCGGTTGGGGCATGTCCTTCGACAGAAATTCCGGCATCGTACATCATGTGATGGATGATATCGCCGACCATTTCCTCCTTCGCAATTAGGCCAAGTTCGCCGACCTGACGCGAGTGATCCCGCATCCAACCCTGAGTTTGACGATCAACGATATGCAACTTCTGATCAATGGAGACAAGGTGCTGCTTGATAACATCACGATCGTTTGAAGGCAGCGCCGCCTGCAGCGAATTGGCGGAAGTCAGCATTGCGTACGCTTCCCGATATGTCGAAGAGAAGTTTTGATTGTGGCGATAGTTGTGGTGCATGTCCAGGCAGAAATCATTGACCACAGTTGGCAATAGATGGCCCAACTCTTCGGTGTGCGCAAAACCTCCAAATTGAATAGCAACCGGTTCGATGGATGCATTGCTGTTTACGCCCGTGGATTGGTTTTGCTGCTGATACACGGTCGAGCTCTGCTGAAATCCCGGATTTCCAGCGTTGGCCATCGGATAGTAATAGTACTGGTCATTGTTTCGGTAATAGGCTCCTTGATTGTTGTAGCCATTGGGTGCCAAAATGCGTGATGCCTGCGGAAACTGACTCAGGAGCAGTGAGGCGATCGCATTGTTCCGAAAGCGGCTATTGAGCTGATTGTTGTTCGCTGCGTTGTTTGTGTAGCCATTGAGTCCGCCCACACCGAAACTGCCATTTCCCCCGAACGGACTGTATGGGCCGCTCTGGATTCCGTACTGTCCATTGTTGATTAGGGGGTTTCCATTTCCAGCATTTGGGCGATTCGAGACACCAGCACTACCCTGTATTTTGTTCTGAATCGCATTGCCAACGGCTTGTCCCACGATTCCCCCAACGCTGTTTTGGCCATTGCCTGACAAAATCCCGTTTCTCTGAGCCATCGCGACATTGCTGAACAAGATCAGCATCGCTGTGGTCCCCGTTATTAACGTGAAATTCTTCATTTAAAAATCTCCTTCCGTCCAAAATGATTAGTTGCAACCGAACTGAAAACTAGGCTGCGAGCAGCCTGCGTGGGCACCGACTCGTCAAACTTGACTCTTGAATCACTGATCACGCCACGCATTCCATTCATCCGCCTGCCGCAAACATCATGCCGTCGTCCCGCGTC
>JAYVNW010000219.1:0-2292 GCA_043758225.1 Candidatus Kuenenia sp.
GTCGAAACACTCACATCAGAACTCGTCGCTCGCATCGCGCAGGATCCGCCGGCAATTCTGTGCATTGTCGCGCTTCCGCCACGTGGTCTGGCCCACGCACGCTACCTGTGCAAACGACTGCGCGACAACTCGCCGGAGTTGCAGATCGTCGTGGGTCGTTGGGGCCAGAAACGCAATTGTAAACTGGAGCGAGAGCAGCTGGAACAGGCCGGCGCGACGTTTGTCACGACATCATTGGCGGAAACGATTCAGCTACTGAATTCTCGCCTGCCCTTATTGAACCGCGAACCTGTGCTTTCGACCATCCCCGCAACGTCCCAACCACATTCGGCGCTCGTTTCTGCAGGTCATTAAATCCATATGCGGCGAATTCTGCATTCAACTTTCCTTGTCATCAAAAAGACTGTCGCCGAATGGATCGACCGGGACATTCCCAGACTCGGAGCGGCTCTTTCGTTTTATGCTTTGTTCTCAATCCCTCCGCTGTTTGTCATTGTGCTCGCGATCTCTGCGTTTTGGTTCGGTGACGAAGCGGCCCGGCGAGAATTGTTCGGACAGGTTTCCGGTGCCGTCGGCTATCAGGGAAGCGACGCCATTCAGTCACTTGTCAGCGTGGCTCACACCGAGAACCGTAGCCCATGGGCGGCATTGATGGCCGTGTCGATTCTGCTGATCACAGCAACCGGAACTTTCGTGGAACTTCAGAGTTCGCTCAATACGATTTGGGGAGTCCGCAGAAAACCGGGTCGTGGCATTCGAAACGTGGTTAAAGATCGCCTGCTTTCATTCTCCCTGATTGTGGGCATTGGTTTGCTGCTTATAGCGGCATTGATTTTCAGTGAAGGCCTGGCAGCCATCGATGTAATAACTCAAGGAATGGTACCGACTCAGGAAAGCCTGTGGCAATTTGTCCATTTCGTTGTCTCGTACTGTGTGCTGACCTTTCTGATCGCGATGATCTTCAAAATACTGCCCGACGTGCGGCTGGCGTGGCGCGACGTTCTGACCGGTGCCATCATAACGGCGTTATTGTTTAACCTGGGCAAATACCTGTTTGGCCAGTACCTGATCAGAATCGACCTGACTTCCACATACGGAGCTGCCAGCTCACTTGTCATCGCTCTGCTGTGGATTTACTACTCTGCACAGGTGCTGCTTTTGGGGGCGAAATTCACCCAGGTTTACTCTGACATGAATAACGCGCATGTTGAACCAACACCCGCCGCCGAGGCCGTTATCGTGGAGAAGGTTATTTCTGAGCACCGTCCTCTGCCTGAATAAATTGCGAGCACTGACTGTCCGAATCGCTGCTCTGCGCCCAGTGAGGGCCAATCGCACAATCATTTCCCGTTATGGAATACACAGCAATAATCCACGCAGATTCACACGGACGGGCTATCGACCACGATGGCGGTTACACGATCTGAGAGATCTTTACGCGAAGCGAAAGTAGGCTCACTGTTGCCGGAGTGTCCGGCGCCTGTCAACATCACGGTTTTGCTATTACTATTCACACATTTCCCAGGAACAAGTTTCATGCCTTCAATTCGACGTAGCCTCCCGATGTTCTTCGCAATTCCGCTGGTGCTTGGATCAATGATCACGAGCACTGGATGCGACCAGAGGGAGAAAGTCATTGACATCGAAACACCCGCTGGAAACATCGAAGTAGAACGCTCCAAAGGGAGCGGAAATGTCGATGTGGATATCAAAGTTGACAGGAAATAGAATGACTCCCGGTGCTGAATCTCGGTGCCAGGCTCCCTGTCTAATCCTACAAATCACGGGATTCACATTCCCCGCTCGCCTTCAGTCCACGCCACTGCACCTTATCACTGTGGTCAGCTTCACACTGCACGGCATGACCCATCCGAAGCGACTTTGCCCCGCAATTTTTCATCGAATCGGGACGCTTTGTTGATGACGGAAGATCTTCGTGTCGCAGACAACAAATGTGCGCAGAAGTAGATTTGTAGTGGCTATGCGAATATTGAGGAGCGAGCCCGAACGTTGTGGAATTACAACGGCCATCAAAACGACAGGGATTTAGCTGTGCGTTACTGGCGACAACTTGCATCCATCGGTCTAAGGGAGGCAGCGTCCGGAGAACGCAGGGCGTAATTTCCCTCATCAACAGTTGAATCCTTTTCGACTACTTTAAAACCGCCTCCAAAAAATTTGGCGCGGAGCCATAACGGCAAGCTAGGCTTTCCACACCCTCTGCGTAGTAGCAACACCTTTTCGCATGTTTCGTATTCCGATAATCGACGATGCAAAGATCCAATTCACCAG
>JAYVNW010000220.1:0-4532 GCA_043758225.1 Candidatus Kuenenia sp.
AACCCCAATCGATCATTCGATGATCCGATCGGCAGCGGTGGCAAGAATGCCGGAACTGCGCGTTCAACTTTTTCTGCTGGTTGGTCATATTCGCCGCGATTCAGCACAAACGCTTCGCGGGGTTTGCCTTCCTTCATAACCATTGTTGTAGGCGAATTGTCGTTGAAGTCATTGAGCTGTTGCTGAGCCTCCTTCAATTCCGCCTCAGCCGCGCGGAGTGGATTGTCGATGTGTTCACGGAAGTACTTTTCGAGTTGTTGATTCTGCGCGGGTTGGCGTTGAACAGCAGCAAGTCTGAGTATTGCCTGAATCTCTGATGGAAGACCCTGTTCGGTCAGGCCAATTCGATCAATATCTGCGTCGCTGATTGAAAATCGAACGCAGCCCACGTTGTGATCGCCGAACTGTGAATCATGCGACATGTGAACCACCAGCGTCGCGTTTGCCGGAACTTCGACTGGTTTCGCTGGAGCAAAGTAAACTCGCCGAGCAACCTTTTTTAATGGGTCGTTACCGTCAATCGCCCAGCCTGTCTTGCTGCGGCTGCGATTACCTGCAGGCTGCTGCTTCAGAGCAATCTGAGCAGCCGTATAGTTGGGCTGTGAATAGTCCGCCTCCGTTTTTTTCAGTTCGACCGGAATTGGCTTTTGATTATCGATGACTATTTCGGCAGACACGCCCGTCAGCACAAAATTTCCGTTGAATCCACGTCCCAGGCTTTGAGCGGGTAACTCTGCATGCGGCAATGTTTCTAATAGTAATCCGGTTAGACGAGAAGTCTTGAGCGGAATCTCAATGCGGTACTCGTCGTTTGCAGGATTTTTCCCTGTTGCCAGCCACGAGCCATCGTCAAGACGTTTGAAATCTGCACCACCCAATGACTGAACGGTGACTGGTTCCGCAGACTTCCAGATCGATTGGTCTGCATCCGTTTCTGCCTTCGCCTTTTGTTCCCAGGCGACGAGCAATTCTGCCAATTTAGGCATTGCCATGTGTTTCTGCTCTTCAGCTGCATTCATGGCGGCCAGCAGTTTCGCTTTCTGTGATTCCAGCTCTGGGGTGGTCAGAGCCAAGAGCGGCGGAGTATTTTCTCCGTTCTTACCTTGTGGCGAAAGCACTCCGGATTCTTCGACGGAGTTGAAGTAGGCGAAGAGTTGATAAAATTCCTTCTGTGAAATTGGATCGTACTTGTGGTCATGGCAGCGACAGCAGTTGATTGTCAGTCCAAGCCATGTCAGGCCCGTGGTTTCAACGCGATCGATTACGGTCTCCACAAACCATTCCTGCTCGATTCGGCCACCTTCGCCATTCAGTCGATGGTTACGATTGAAACCCGTCGCGATGATCTGATCTGGCGTCGGGTTCGGCAGCATGTCGCCTGCGAGTTGTTCGATGGTGAATTGATCAAACGGCATATTGTTGTTGTAAGCATGAATGACCCATTCTCGCCATGCCCAAATGTCCCGACTACCATCACTCTGGAAGCCGTTGCTGTCGGCGTAACGCGCGTGATCAAGCCACGAAATCGTCATGCGTTCGCCATAATGTGGCGACATCAGCAGGCGATCGACAAGTTTCTCGTAGGCGTCCGGTGACTTATTCGCAAGGAATGCGTCAACTTCAGCCGGCGTCGGGGGAAGTCCGGTGAGATCCAGCGAGACTCGACGAATCAGCGTACTGCGATCTGCTTCCGGTGACAGGTGCAGTCCGTCACGTTCGAGTCGAGCGGCGATGAATCGATCAATCGGATTTGCTGCCTGTTTTGAATGTTCCATCTTTACTTGCGGCAGCGCAGGACGCACAGGCGTCTCAAACGACCAGTGTCCCTGATACCTGGCCCCATCAGCAATCCAGCGGCGAAGCAAGTCAATCTGCTCTGCGGTCAGCGTCTTTTTTGTTTCCGCCTGCGGCATGCGTAAATCAGGGTTTGCTGAAGTGACTCGCGTCAATAACTCACTCCGCGCCGTATCATTTGCTACGATGGCGGCAAGGCCTGACTCCGCTGGCTTCGTAGCACCTTCGAATTGGTCCAGTCGTAGCCCGGCTGCTCGCGTTGAGTCGTCAGGTCCGTGGCACTGAAAACAATTCTGTGACAAAATTGGTTTGATGTCGCGATTAAAATCAATTTCGTCGCAAAGTGCCGTTGAAGCTATTGCAAGCGAAAAGATGAGGCAGGCAACTCGCATGATGCGATGACTTCTATGCGGAGAGCGGCGTAAGGGTGGTTTATTTGTCCGACGCGATTGTACTTTCAATGTCAGGCAAAAAACACTTTGAGTTGTCGTGGGACTATAAAAGGATTGATAGACGTTGGTTATTTTGTGTCGTTCAAAATTCTCTCGACCACTGTGTCGAACGACAATCCTGCCTGAGTCACGGCGGCGGCGAATCCGGCGTCTGGTGACAAACATGGGTTGGCATTGATTTCCAGTATCCATGGTTGTCCGTCCGCATCGACTCGAAAATCAACCCTTGCGTATCCACGCAATTCAAAGACCTCCCAGCAGCGGCGGGCCAAAGACTGCAATTCGTCAAGTAGCGCCTGATCGCCGTGTGCGAATTCGAATTTTCGTGGCGTGTTTATGTATTCCGAAGTGTGTTCATTCCACTTGGCATCATGCCCGACAATCTTAGGTTTGTCGGCAGGGAATCCTTCAAACTCAATTTCTGCGGGCGGCAAAACATTTGGTCCGAATCCCGTCGCGAGGACACTCAGATTGAATTCCCGACCGTCAATGTAGTCTTCGGCAAAGTGTGGCGTTGCAAGTTGATCTGCTTTGCTGGCGATCAGATTTGCGAGGCTTGTGTTGCGTGTTTTGCTGCTGCCAAGGACCGCAAGATTCACAACGCTGTCGTCATTCATACCGAGTGACGAATGTTCGGCCACTGCTTTGATAATCGCGGTCGTCGGAATCGCATCTGGATTGCGTAGCCCATGCCATTCTGTGTGTTCAATCGTCATCCATGCCGGCGTTGGAAGTCCAAACATCAGAAGCTGTCGCTTCGCTTCCAGTTTTTGAGTCGTCTTGAGCATTGCCAGAGTCGATGCTCCGGTGAACGGTAATTGCAAAGATTCCAGCAGGATTGTGGCCAGCGGCATCAGTTGGTCAGTGCCTCCAAGTGATTCCACCAGATTGAATACGACATCTGGATTTTCGGTTTCCAATGTGGACTTCACTTCGTCAATCCTCAAATGACAACTAATTCGGACATACGTATGTCCCAATCGTCTCAGTGATTGCTCGACGGCGACGACCTGCTTCAGGACGTCAAGATCGCCCGCAGAATCATTGAGCGATACACGGTTGTAGAGAATTGCGACGTGCATAAAGGACAATATTCAGTTTGAAATGAGAGGGGGCGGCTTAACCGAATCACTTGATGGTTTACAGTGAGTTGGACGACCTGTTCCGAGTTGCCGCGGAATTTGGCTGGTCGATATGCCACATGGTAATGGAGTTATACCGTCGAACGGCTGCAATGTTTAGTTTCTGCGATACTACGAACGGCTGCATAATCGCAGTTCACTCGATTTCTTCATCGATCCACATGGTATTTCGCAATCTGAGCCAATTTTGGTATCTTCTCCGATGCATGGAACGCAGATGTCTGCCTCCATAAAACGTATCGCGAACTTCGATGTGAAGTACGCTCACTTTTTTTGAGAAGAATGATCATGGGCAAAGGTGACAACAGACAGAAAAACGACAAGAAGAACAAAAAAGTCAAAAAGGATGCCAAAAAGCCAGGCACTCCGTCGATCGTAAAGAAACCGTGAGGCTTACACCGTCAAATCTGTCAGAGAGTAATTCTTTCAGATCTGGATTTCTGAGTCTGCCTCTGAGGCTGAACAGAATAGTACAACAAAAAATGCCCGTATGTTTTCAACATCCGGGCATTTGCGTTCGATGAGCTTGGCTCAAGTTTTTTCAGCACAGGCATTAGCCAATGCTGACGTCTTCCAGAACTGCTTCTTCATCCGGGACTTCTTCGATAACGGGCATTGGCATATCTTCATCAGCCATATCGACAAAGCCCTTCAGATGGATAGCCCGGGTATGATGCTGAAGCTTCTTCAGTGCCTTGCTTTCGATCTGCCGAATACGTTCACGAGTGACCTTAAAGATACGACCCGTTTCTTCAAGCGTATAACTGTAGCCGTCGCCCAGACCGTAACGCAATTTGATAATTTCGCGTTCGCGATATGTCAGGCTCTTTAGAACGTGATCAATCTTGTCACGAAGCATTTGTTTGGCTGCAGATTCGGCAGGGCTGCTTTCGTGACTGTCTTCCAGAAACTCACCAAAGCTGCTGTCTTCACTTTCGCCAACTGGAGTGTCCAAACTAATTGGATGCTTCCATGTCTTCATGATGCGCTCGGTTTCCTCGATGCTCATGCCGACCGCTTCAGCCAACTCTTCGTTGCTTGGTTCGCGGCCGGTATTCTGGCGAATCTCTTCGGCCTTGGCTTTCAGCATCGAGATGCTTTGGAACATATGAACCGGAATACGAATCGTGCGAGCGTGATCCGC
>JAYVNW010000221.1:0-1558 GCA_043758225.1 Candidatus Kuenenia sp.
GGATCATGCGCCGGTGATTAATTTCCTCAATGGTAACCCGGCCCTGTTGCCATTGCAGCGCGAAGCGGGTGGTCAAGTGATGGGAATCGACTGGCGGTCGCAGTTAGATGAAGCATGGCAGACTCTGGGACACGATGTCGCCATCCAGGGCAACATGGATCCTGTTTCAATTTACGCAGACCTGCCTGTATTGAAGCAACGTGTGGGAGATGTTTTGAAACTGGCGAACGGACGGCCAGGCCATATTTTCAATCTCGGACATGGTGTGATGCCCGACATGAACCCTGATCATGTAAAAGCTGTGGTGGATTATGTACACGAACTTGGGGGCCGCCAGTGATCGAAGCAGCGTCCGGTCCAGTGACAAAGCCTATTCGCCGCGTAGCGGTGATCGGTGGCGGCATCACCGGGTTGGCGGCTGCTCAGCGACTTGTCTCATCGTGCAACAATTGTGAGGTCGTCATATTCGAAGCCTCACGACGGCTCGGCGGCATCATTCGTACCGAAGTTGCTGACGGCTTCCTGATGGAACTTGGACCGGATTCCTTCATCACAAACAAGCCCGCCGCGATTAAGCTCTGCGAAGAAATTGGCTTTTCCAGTCAGCTGATCCCGACGGACGCCAGATATCGTCGATCACTTGTGCTGCGAAATGGGAAGCCGTTGCCGGTTCCGGATGGCTTCATGTTAATGGCACCGGCCAGACCTTCGGCCATTCTGACCACTCCGATTTTATCGCTGGCCGGGAAGCTGCGATTGCTGAGTGAAGCCTTGATTTCCCGCCGACCAAATGACGACGATGAAAGTCTTGCCAGTTTTGTTCGGCGGCGATTTGGCCAACAGGCGTTTGAGCGACTCGTGCAACCATTGGTCGGTGGGATCTACACGGCCGATCCGGAATTGCTGAGTCTGAAAGCCACGATGCCGCGTTTTCTGGAAATGGAGCAATCGCATGGCAGCGTAATCCGAGCAACATTGGCGCAGCAAAAGAAAGATCGCAGGCAGGGTTCCAGGCGTGGCGACAATGATGAGTCCTCCGGCAGCGGCGCGAGATATGGATTATTCGCAACGGCTGCAGGTGGATTGAGTGACTTGGTTGCGGCGATTGAGCAGGCATTGCGGAAGTCCGGTAGAATGACGGTACATTTGGGGACCGATGTGACGTTCGTTGAAAGAACTTCAGAAAGTGAGCAGCAAACATCGGGAAGATCAGCCTGGACTATTCGTTCGCGTGATCAGCAGCCCATGGGTTTTGATGCCGTGATTGTGACGCTGCCGACATATGCGGCTGCGAATATTCTAAAACGTGCTGTCAGTTCTGAATTGCTGACGTCGTTAAATGCGATTAAATATGCTTCGAGCGCGATTGTGGTGAGTGGGCATCACGTCTCGGATTTCAGTCATCCGATGGATGCCTTTGGGTTAGTCGTGCCTGCCATTGAGCAAAGAAAGATTCTGGCTGTTAGTTTCTCCAGCCGCAAGTTCCTTGGCCGAGCGCCGGATGGACAGATTCTTTTGAGGACTTTCGTCGGTGGTGCGATGCAACCAGAACTGCTGA
>JAYVNW010000222.1:0-5701 GCA_043758225.1 Candidatus Kuenenia sp.
CAACAGGGGGCCGGACGATGAGCAACGCGGGGCAGACACAACGAGACGAACAATTCAGCGGATTTCGTGCCGCGATAAATCACGTTGCAGCTTGGTCGATCCGGTGGGTTGACCTCGACGCCATGCTGAACGATCACGTCATGATGGATCTGGCTGAGCGCGAAGCGGCGATAATCGGGGCGACGGCTGCGGAAGCCCATCAGGAAGTCAGCCTTGAATCGTTGAAGCGGTTGCGGCTGAGACCGATGTGTCCGGGAATCCGCGCCATCGAATCCGGCGGGTTTCGCAATCCATCATGGTGCGAGCATCTACTGTCTCTGGCCGACGAGTTGCACCATGCCCTGGTCCAAATGGCCGTGTTTCGGAATTGGGACGTTGCCGGGCGGCTCGCGGTGAAGATCGCAAACATCGAGTGGCCGCTTGTCAGGCAGGAATTGGACGCGGAACTGAGTTGGCTGGCCGCAAACCCAACGTCCTCACCGGGTGATGCCGTCGAACCGAAGTGGACGGCTGGTGACGTAACCGTTCCCGACAGGGTCGCACTTGAACCGGCGATGTCGGCGGAGCGACCGATCAAGCTCAAGGCAACCGCCGCGAAGGCTCCAAATGGGACACCTGGCCGAAAGCCGGACGATAAAAAGCAGCGGCACGCCGAGTACGCCAATGAACTGCGAAGCCAGACACCGCAGAAGACATGGAAGGATTGCGCAACTGCCGTGAATGAGAAGTTCACATTAACCGGCGACGACAAATACACTTTGAAGTCGATCAGGAGTCCGTGGCGACTCCACTTCGGGGACAAATCCAAGAAAAAAAAGAGGGACTAAATGGGGACAACGGAAGTCCCTCTTTGCACCCTCCAAATTTGCTGTGCGACAACAACTCCTGTCAGGTGAAACCATTCACTCTCACAGGAGTTTTTTCATGCCCATCATGTTTAGAGCAACGCGGCCAATCGACCCGGATGTTGAAGAAATCATAACGCTCAGCCAAGCGGCACGCGACGTTCCGCCCAATGGCGTTTCGCCTGCCACGTTCGCGAGATGGCTACAACGCGGTGTTCGCATCCACGATTCCGATGAGCGAGTGCGACCTGCCACTATTCGATTTTCGGGCCGTCGCATGACATCTGTCGAGGTGATGCGGGAGTTCTTCGCCGCTCAAAATGCGGACCAGACGCCCGCCCCGAGCATCACGCCAAGTCAGCGTCAGCGGCAGTCTGAGGCCGCTCGAAAAGAACTGGCCAAGATCGGCATCTGATCCCGTCAACCAAAAACGACGGAACCCGCGCTACCGACCAAACCAAGGCGGGCCGTCTTGGAGATTTCAGGAGAAACATACGTGGACCTTTCCACTCCGTCAGCGCGAGCACCGCCGACACCACTTCCAAGTTGACGATGTGCAAATTCAACGATCCATCAAAAAAATGGGCGACGACCGCCTACACGCAATCGTCGCCCTCGGAAACCAATCCGACCGTCCAGTCAGACTTTACCATCAGAAGGGTATTCCAATGTCAAATAGTAACAAAGTATGCGCAACCACGAGCAAAAAGGAACCAAAGCATCTTGTCCTCGTAGTCGGCTCGGAAACTCAACAATGGAGTCCGAAAGAACTCGCCAGCCGAGAGCATGCTGAAGACTTCGTCTCCGCCGTTGAGGAAGTGGGAGAATTTGAACTGTTGAACGTCCACCACTGGAGCGAGGAAGACTTTGGGCACTTGTTGCACGCGCTACCGAGTTCATCACAATTCCGCGTGAAACGCCGAGGTCAATCAGAGTCTTACGACAGTCCGTTGGATCTGGTGCTGCACGAGCTGGGCACTGCAAAAGGCGAGAAAGATTTCCGTCGCAGGTTGCGTTTTGCCATCTTGGCCGCCGCGAGTGGACGCCCCACAGACATCAGTCGCAATGTCGAATTGATTTGGATGCGACTGAAGGAGGTCAAGTACAAGGGAGTTTCCAAAGACGCGCTGAGGGACGAGATTTCCAAGGCAATGGTTTCGCGACAAGCGAGGTCTGCGTTTAACGCGACACTCGTCAAATCGGTTTGCCCATCCGCCCCTGTTGCTGACGGTGTGTTGGTTCCACCCGGTTGGTCGCTGGGCCGTCAGGGGGTGACAGTTGAGGGTGAGTCTCAACCTGTAATTACAACACCAGCGGTGATAGTCGATCGACTGGTTGATATCGAAAGCGGCAAGGAGAGTGTCACCGTTTGCTGGCAAGGTGAGACCGAGGATTGGACAACGCATACCGTATCCAGGTCGATTATCGCCTCGCCTCGAACCATTATCGAGCTTGCGGACTATGGAATGCCCATCAACTCGATCAACGCCGAGGATGGTGTCGCATGGTTGGCAGATTTTTTGGACGCAAATCGGCACACCATCCCAATCTCGCGGATGACGACGCACTTGGGCTGGACCGGTGCCCCGGAAACCTGTGCTGGCTTTTTGCTTGGAGAAGGTTGCTTCATCGACCGGGACGGGAACCGCATTGACCCGCTGCAGCCAAACAGCAGCATCACCAATCTCAGGTTCTTCGGTTCAGATGAAGGGGATTATCAGCTTGCACGAAGCGTGATTCAGGCCGGCACGCTGCCGGGGTGGCTCGCAGGAATTAAACCTCTCAACCGCTATCCCCGCGTGCAACTGGCAGTCATTTGTGCTTTGTGCGCTCCGCTCCTCGCGGTGATTCGTGCCGCGAACTTGATATTGGACTTCGCAGGCCAGACGAGTCGTGGAAAGACCTCGACGCTGCGCGTGGCAGCCAGTGTTTATGGTAACCCCGACGAGACCTCGCCAACCAGCTTCATGAAGAACTGGGATGCGACTTACGTTTGGATCGAGCGAGCGCTTGCCAACTTGCACAACTTGCCGTTGATTTTGGACGATACGCAACTTGCTCTGGAAAAGGATCTCGTCAACAAAGTCATTTACATGGCTTCAGGGGGGCAATCGCGGGGTCGCGCCTCGGAAAAGGGGACTCGACGGACTGGTGGCTGGCGAACGGCACTGTTGAGTTCCGGTGAAGCTTCGTTGCAATCTTTCTCCAAAGAGGGCGGGGCCAAAGCGAGAATTATCTCGCACCTTGGTACTCCCTTCCAAGGCGAGGCAGGGACCGTCATACGGGTGATTCAGCGTGTTATGGCCGCGATCCGTGAGAATTACGGTCAGGCGGGCGTGGCTTGGATCGAGTTCATCATTCGCGAGCGGACGAACTGGCCTGCATGGCGGGAAGAGCATGGGAGATACCGCCGTGAGTATGAAGAGCAAGCGAACGGGAATGTGGTTCTCAGCCGTATGGCGGAAAGTCTGGCGATGATCCGCCTGACCGCCAGACTCGCTCGCCAGGCTCTGAACCTGCCGTGGCGAGAGGTAGACCATGTTGCACTTCTCTGGCCCGATCTGGTCCGCCAAGCCGCCGAGTCCGACCGCGCCTCGGAAGCTCTGAAGTGGCTCGTCTCCTGGTCCCTTGCAAATCTGTCGCAGTTTCAGGGGAAGCGTACCGAAAGCGGACACGGTCCGAACGGTGAATTAGTCGGAGTCTGGACGGGATCAGAATCCCAGCCAAGCGATTCGGACGACGAGCCCCGCGACGCGGAAACTATGAACGCCGAGGCATTCGGACAAATTGCGTTCGTCAAGGACAAACTTGAGGAACTGCTCAGTGCTCATGGCTTCAATCCTGATCCCGTGATCAGAACCTGGACAGAACGCAACTACTTGGAAATTGACGCTGAAGGCAGGAATTCTTGCAAGCGCACGTTTCAAGGTTGCCGCGTGCGGATGTACTGCCTCACACCCTGTGCCGTAATTACAGCGCTGCAGTAGTTGGCTGAACAGTGAAGGTGTCCCATCGTGTCCCATCACGGTGGGACACCGCTTTCGCTACGGAAACAGGGTTTTTAACGAATTTAGACCCCCAATGTCCCGCGTCCCGAGGAGACCATGCGCTCACTGGTGAGTGAAGAGACAATTGATGAGAGGTGGAATGTACTTTGTTCAAAATAATATGGTCTCCCTCTTGAAGAGGGTATTCGGTTGGGACATGGGACTAAGGACAAAATATGTATTTTTGTTCGAGAAATCAGGCATAAAACCCTGTCCCACCGGCCAGGGACACCACGGGACACAAACTAAAGGAGTAAGTCATGACTCAGCAGTGTACCAAAGTGAGAACGGATGCCGAGCACGTAGGGCGCATCGCACTTCAATATGTCTCGAGTGGGCTCTCAGTATTTCCAATACGATCCGATGGCTCCAAAGCTCCGGCGACCGAATGGAAACCGTTTCAATCACAACTGCCAACCAAACGGGATCTGTTCCATTGGTACGAGATGCGCCGGTTGGAAAAACTCGGCATCGGGATCGTTTGCGGAGCGATTTCCGGCAACCTCGAAGTGATCGACTTCGATATGGCGATCCTCTTCGACAAATGGAAAGTCGAAATCAAGCGTCTCGCCCCGTTGTTGATGAAAAAGCTTGTCATCGTGCGCACCCCTCGCCCTGGGGTACATGTTTGTTACCTATCGGATGATGTCGGCCACAATCTCAAGCTTGCGATGGCGCTCAACGCACAGGGCAAGCCGAAGACTCTGATCGAGACTCGGGGTGAGGGCGGATATGTGATCGCTCCGGGTTCACCTGCGTCGTGTCACCCAACCGGTCGAACGTATACGTTGGTCGGCTCGCGACAGCTCGATGATCTCAGTTATGTCACCTCCACGGAGAGGGACATCATGTTCACTGTCGCGAGAGGGTTCGGAACGTACTTTCCTCGTCGCTCCAGTGACGCCCGTCCGTTTATTCCAAGTGCAGCCACGGGAAATCGCCCCGGCGATTTATTCGCGGCCAAGACCTCGTGGCCAGAGATACTGGAGCCGCATGGTTGGTCCTTCTTTTCATCCGACAACGATGACACAGACTACTGGACGAGACCGGGGAAAACATCCGGTGTCAGCGCGACGACGAATTTCAACGACTCAGACCAGCTGTATGTGTTCTCATCGAATGCCGATCCGTTCGAGCATGCTTGCGGATACGGCAAGTTCACCGCGTATTCGTTGCTGGAACATGCGGGAGATTTTCGCGCTGCCGCCAGCGAATTGGTCCGATTGGGAATTTGTGCTCCGAAACGCAAGCACGCAACCCAACGCCTTCGTCGTGCCACTCCCCGGCGAGCCACTGTTCGCCGAGTGTCTGTAAGTCGGAAGCGGTCCAACAAGCGGAGGTAGGACTGCACCAACGCGCACGAGACGCCAGCAAGCTTCACCGACAGCAGTGTTCAGCTTGCGATGACCCACCGAGGAGAAGTCGGGCTAGCGATTCAAATTGGCGGCCTGCCTCTCCTCGTGGTGTTTGTACAGCCGCAACCAGAGGCTGCATCGGTTCTGTACCGGTTTGCGATCGCTCTCGGCGGTTGTTGGCAAGCAAAACCGCTGCGTAGCGGTTGGTGCGTTATTTCTGAAAATCTTTGGAAAATGAGGCCGCCTTCCGACACGACTGGCCACTATCAAAGATAGCCTGAGTGAAGTGGTCCGACGCTGGTCACTTTGACCAGCCAGATTTGATTGAGGAGTTTTTTAATCCGTCACGTTCGTCGCGTGGCGACCTCAATCATCGGATCACACAGGCTCAATTATGGGCACGGAGGTTTTATGAATACCGACAATGTTGAGAAGAAAGTTGGAGTGAAAATCG
>JAYVNW010000223.1:0-2657 GCA_043758225.1 Candidatus Kuenenia sp.
GAGGAATGCGCGTTCGTGTGACAGATGTGCTGGACCTTCTGGCTTCAGGACTGAACGTGGGAGAAATTATTGCCGAATTTCCGTATCTTGAGTCGGCTGACGTGGAAGCTTGTCTTCGATTTGCCAGTCGACGAATCGACCATCCGGTGATTACTGTATGAAGGTTTGGATTGACGCTCATCTTTCACCGTCGATCGCTGTATGGATGGCTGAGGAATTTGGCATTGACGCTTCGTCATTACAGCGACTTGGACTTCTGACAGCGTCTGACATTGATATCTTTGAGTTGGCTCGCGAACAAGATGCTGTGATTCTTACCAAGGATGCTGACTTTGTTGAACTTGTGAATCGTCGTGGACCACCTCCGAAAGTCGTTTGGCTGTCCTGTGGTAACACTAAAAATTTAAGGTTGCGTGAAATCCTTGTGACTCAATGGGTGAGAGTTGCGAAGTTGCTCGAAGAAGGACACCCCGTGGTTGAATTAACCGACTCAATTGATGATTGACGACGACATCAATCGCAGTAAGTCTCAAAACATTTTGGAAAACTAATACATGTCAAGACACGATATCGGCCTGATTGGCCTTGCGGTTATGGGGCAAAACCTGGTCATGAATATGGCCAACAAAGGGTTTTCGGTTGGTGTCTATAATCGGACGACCGAGACAACTCACGAATTTGTCAACGGCCTTGGAAGTCGGCCCCCAGGAGTTGTCGAACCTGGCATGCCGGATCGCATCAAAGGCTACGACACGCTTCAAGCGTTCGTCTACAGCCTGGCGGCACCGCGCCGAGTCATGATCATGGTCAAAGCCGGCGCGCCGGTCGATGCGGTCATTGATCAGCTGAAACCACTGCTCTCCAAGGGCGACATTATTATCGACGGCGGCAACGCTGACTATGTCGATACAAACCGTCGCGACAAACAGTTGACCGAGGAAGGCTTCCGCTTCATCGGGACAGGTGTGTCCGGTGGCGAAGAAGGAGCTCTCAAGGGCCCTAGCATCATGCCAGGCGGTCATCATGAAGCATGGCCGTTCGTTAAAGACATCTTCCAGAAGATCAGTGCGAAGGTCGGACCGAATCACGATATCCCATGTTGCGACTGGGTCGGTGAAGCCGGGGCCGGGCACTATGTGAAGATGGTTCACAACGGTATTGAATACGGCGACATGCAGTTGATCTGCGAAGCGTATTACATCCTCAAGTACGGAGTTGGTCTGACCAATGCCGAGCTGTACGAAGTGTTCAAGGAATGGAACAAAAGCGAACTGGAAAGCTACCTCATTGAAATCACACGTGACATTTTCACGGTGAAAGACAAAGAGACGGGCAAAGATCTGGTCGATTTGATTCTGGATACTGCGGGCCAGAAGGGCACCGGCAAATGGATGTCTCAGCACGCTCTGGATCTTGGCGTGCCAACCACGTTGATCACCGAAGCTGTCTTTGCTCGCTGTTTGTCTGCTCAGAAAGATGCACGCGTGCGAGCAGAAGCAGTATTGCCAGGACCGGAAGTAAAGTTCACCGGCGACAAGAAACAGTTTATCGACGACGTCAAATGGGCGCTGTACGCATCAAAGCTGTGCAGCTACGCTCAAGGTTACGTACAGCTCGACGCAGCAGCAAAAGAGTTCGGATGGAAGTTGCACAATGGACCAATCGCGTACTTGTGGCGAGGCGGCTGCATTATTCGTTCAGTCTTCCTGGAAGACATCAAGAAGGCATTCGATAAAAACCCAAACCTCGAAAACCTGCTGCTCGACGATTTCTTCAAAACCGCCATCAGCAAGGCGCAGCCATCTTGGCGTCGTGTCGTCGCCACTGCTATAGAACTTGGATTGCCAGTTCCTGGTTTCAGCGCGGCTCTGACCTATTACGATGGCTATCGTCGAGGTCGCTTGCCAGCAAATCTGCTGCAGGCTCAACGTGACTACTTCGGCGCTCACACCTACGAACGTACCGACAAACCACGTGGCGAAAAATTCCACACAGACTGGATTCGTGAACGTAAGCTGACGTAACCGTTCGTCACGAATTTGAGATTTCAAATCTGAAATCTCAGACCATAACTCATTGAACCGGGCTGTCTGCCTTTTTCGAATGGCGGACGCCCGGTTCTTGCATGACCTATCCAGGCACGGTCTCGGCAAATTCCAGACAGGACGCAACTTCTTCAAGTTGAGTAATCATCGCTTCGATTGTGTCATCATCCTGAGCTTCTGCTGCGATCTGAAGACTGGCAGATGGATCAGTAAAATCAGAAAATCCCACCGTCCCGCCAGTTCCTTTAAGGCGATGAGCCAATTCGCGAATTTCCTGATAGTCCATACAGGATTGCGAATGACGAAGTTTCGCCAGTGTCTTACCAAGTCCGTCCACGAACGCCTCGACGATCTTTCGGAATTCAGGAATCGCCATTGGCAATGTCGATCGCACAGTTCGGCGTAGCTCCGGCGACTTGCTGTCTTGTAAACAGCTAGTCGTTGATGTCGACTCACGAAAGACTGAATCCAAAAATTCGTCGATGGAGTGCGTTGGAATTTGTGGTTTCGTTGAAGTCGCAGACGGACTGAATTTCGCCGAATCATCCAACATTCTGGTACTCGACACGGCTGCGACCGGTGAATCAGCATGCTGTGGCAACGATATGTCCG
>JAYVNW010000224.1:0-6323 GCA_043758225.1 Candidatus Kuenenia sp.
CATCGGGTCGCCGCAGTGTTCTGGCTCGCTGGATTGCCAGCAAAGACAACCCACTCACCGCGCGAGTCGCGGTGAATCACATCTGGTTACGTCATTTTGGTCAGGCCATTGTGGAAACGACGCACGATCTGGGCCGGAACGGCAGCCGGCCGACTCATCCTGAACTGTTGGACTGGCTGGCCTGCGAATTGATGGACTCCGGATGGTCGATGAAGCACATTCACCGACTGATCGTGACAAGTCAGACATACCAGCTGACCAGCATGGTGCCGAGGTCTGCGGGCGAGTCTTCGACGTCGCTCGCGTCTGCAAATTCGGCGGATCCTGACAACAAAACTTACTGGCGATTCCCGGCGGGTCGTATGCAGGCCGAAGTTGTGCGTGACAGTCTGCTGTCGATTTCAGGGGAACTCGATCTGACCATGGGCGGTCATGAGATTGATCACAAGGAAGGCATGACGTCCCATCGACGCAGTCTTTACTTCGCTCATCACGGAGAAGAGAAGATGGAATTTCTCGAACTGTTTGACGCAGCCAATGCCTGTGACTGCTACAAACGGACATCATCCGTTCAGCCGCAGCAGGCGCTGGCTTTAACGAACAGCGAGCTCACGAAGACTTTAAGTCGTCTCCTGGCGAAACGGCTCTGGGAACAAGTGAACGAAATTGGGACCACGGAAATCACTGCAGCCAATACCGAAGTGATTTCCACATCTTTGCAGACGGAACAGGATTTCGTCTATGACTTTATTTATCGGGCGTTTCTTCAAATCCTGAACCGTCCGCCGCATGAAGCCGAACTGACGGCCTCGCGGGAATTTCTGACGCAACAGACACTGCGGTTGACGACGTCGAAGGGAACTCAGACTTCTGACTCCGATCCCGCCATGCGATCTCGTGAGAACCTTGTCCATGCATTAATGAACCACAATGATTTTGTCACAGTGAGGTAACCTGATGAGTAACCAACGTTATTCTTTTTGCGGACGATCTCGACGCACGTTTCTCAGCAATCTGGGGCTGGGGTTTGGCGGAGTGGCGTTGAATTCGATTCTGCAACAGGACGGGTTCACACGCGCCGCTGAAACAGGCGGATATCGGAAGCCTGACGGACAGCCTCATTTTGCCGCAAAGGCAAAAAACGTCATCTGGATCTTTCTGTCGGGCGGAGTCAGCCAGATGGAAACATTCGACCCCAAGCCTCTGCTTAACAAATTGAGTGGCAAGACTTACGATCAGACAAATCTTCCAAATCCACAGAAGCAGCCCATGTATCTGGAGCGATCACGCTCCGTGGTCGGGATAGAACGGGAACTGCATTCAAAGATTTTTCCATTGCAGGTGGGCTTCCGTAAGTACGGCGAGATCGGTCTGGAAGTGAGCGACTGGCTGCCTCATCTGGGCAGTTGTTCTGACGACCTTGCTGTCGTGCGATCCATGTGGACCACCGACAATGATCATGCGGCCGAATTTCAGATGCATACCGGACGCCATAAACTGGATACTCCGGAGCCCGTGATTGGATCGTGGCTGAACTATGGGCTGGGAACTCTGAACGAAAACCTTCCCAAGTTCGTCTTCCTGGGCGAGTTCAAGGACCCGCGAGTCAAAGAGAACTTCGACGCTCACTATCTGGGCCCAACCTATGGAGGAGTCCAGCTGCATCTGGATCCGGCGAATCCGCTTTCCTTTGGGAAGCGAGCGGCCGATGTGAGCGAACTGGAGCAGCGGGGCGAATTTGAGTTTCTGCAGCAGCTGAACAAATTCACGGCAGACGAGTATCCACAGGATGCTCAGCTGCAGGCTCGCATCAACGCTTACGAGCTGGCATTTCGCATGCAGCAGTCCGTGCCCGAAACTTTGAACCTGGCTGACGAAACGCAGGAGACGCAGCAGCTTTATGGTATCGACAATCCCACCACTGCAGTCCATGGGCAGCGCTGCCTCGCAGCTCGCCGACTGGCCGAACGCGGCGTTCGCTACACGCTGGTCTATCTGAGCGACTACGGCGAATGGGATTCGCACAGCGACCTTCAGAAAAATCATTCTCGGTCCTGTGAGCGTATCGACAAGCCGATTGCCGGACTGTTGAAGGATCTGAAGCAGCGAGGCATGTTTGAAGACACGGTAGTGGTCTTCACAACAGAATTCGGCCGGACGCCAGGCGTGGAATTCGGGATGTTCAACAAGTCGTCCACGGGGCGTGACCATCATCCTCATGGTTTCACCGTTTGGCTGGCCGGGGCCGGCATCAAGCCCGGCATTCACGGGGCAACGGATGAACTTGGCTTTCATGCCATCGAGCATCCTCATTATGTCACGGATCTGCACGCCACGATCTACAGACTGCTTGGCCTGGATGCTCGCCGCCTTGAAGTCCCGGGACGCAAGCGATTGGACCGGGACTATGGTCAGGCCATCCAGGAGATTCTGGCTTAGAAGCATGGATCGAATCTGAAAATCCTGCTGCAGTGCGTCAGGGACGCCAGAAAAAACCGGCCTTGATCGACGTCGTAATGGTGATTCCGTTTCTTAAAAAAACATTAGAAGGCGCATGGCACGCATGATCTTTGATGAAGGAATGCATCTTGGAAATCATGGCAAAGAAATAGTTGCCGACGAGCCCTCGATCCCGCATCGAACATCGCTACCTAAATTCGCACTTCGGTAGGGCATCGTCAGGCCATCACCTCTGTTGATCTCTTTTCGCTGTTCGTTTTGAATCTCTTGAATCAGCACGCGGAACGGATCTCCGCTGAAACAGACTTCACCGAAGAACGTGAAGACCCGGGAGTTGGTTGTGATGAACATCGGAGCGAGACTGCCTGCCGTTGTGGTGTAGCTGAAGTTGCCGAGAATTTCGCTGGATCCGGAGTTGCGAGTCTCAAGCAAAGTACCGCCACGCTCCGTTTTGTAACCCAGCACCCAGAGCGTGCCTCCTTCGTTAACCAGGTGCTTGCCTTCGTTTTCAATATTCAACTGACGCGCCCACACGTTTTGCCTCTTGATGTGAAGGTCGTGAGTCACGAAGTCTTCAAAGAAAAGGTCGCCACCAACACAGCGGTCCGTGAGTTTCAGATCGCAGTCAGATACACTCTTCAAAACGATCGTGCGGTTTGTATTAATCTCCATACCACCGTTGATGCTGGCGAACTTCTCAATCACGATGGGCGATTCGCCGTCTTCGATTCGCAGGTCCGGACTGGCTTCGCTGTTGTAATCCAGCCAGCCACCAAGTCCGATGATCCTGCGAACGGCTCCGCGAAGGATCACTGATTGAGTAAGACGATAGCTCCCTGGAAGGAAAACAGTTTTTGCTCCCGAATCAATCGCCTTCTGGATGGCGGCTGCAGAATCCATTGATCCCGTTGGGTCAGCGCCAAAATTATCCACATTCACCCACTCGGCAACCGGCTGTTGCGGAGTCAACGGTGGTTCCTGGATTTTGAGACGCAGCGAACCCGCCGTTCCTCCGAACGGTGCTGTTGTCGCATGTGAGCAGTATTCCTTGACTGCAGGTCCGGCGAGACCTGGTTTCTCAATCGCCGATTGCCGCACGGCCGCGAAAAAATCGGGCGACTCCACATCGCCGATGGCTTTGCCGTATCCGGAAGTTTCGACATCGCGAAGGAAGATCCGACCGCCATTGTAGTTGATGACAGCCGGGACATTTTCCGCCCCAGACAAACCTGTGAGTTTTGAATCGAGCAGGCAAACAGAACCGTAAGTCCGCATTGCGGTCACTGTGTTTTCGCTCCTGAGATGGCGAATGCTCAGAGACTGTCCAGCATTGTCCAGCCCTGCTTCGCGCTGGCCGATCAGTGTGATATTTTCAAAAGTTTGACTGTTCACTGTGCCGCCTGCCGCGATGCCTTTCTGAAATCCGACGACTTCGATGTTCTGCACCAACAGCGGGCCGTTCATGTCGCGACTCAAGTCCAATCCCACGACGCCGCTGCCTTCGCCAGCGATAAACCGGCAGTCCCGTACGGCTCCCGAATTGTTGGAATAAAACTGCAGAGCAGTTGCTCCTGGGTTATGTTGGCCGACGTCAAAAGTCATGTTTTCGACATAGTTGTGGAACCAGTCGGCAGACCCGAATCCCCCGCAAGACATCATCGCCTGCGGTTGAGTAGCGTCATTGAAAGTATCGTTTCTGAGCCGAAGAATGGTCTCCGACTGGTGCTCTCCGCAAATGGTCGTGAAGCCCCAATTCTCCCGTTCGCCAACTCGCTTCTTCCACTGCAGAGATCGACTGATCAGATACGTCCCCTTCGGAAGATACACAACCATTCGTCGACCAGTGCAGTCATCAATAGCTCGCTGCAGGGCATCCGTAACATCAGTGATACCATCACCTTTAGCGAAGTACGGCGTCTTTGTCACATCCACGACAGACGGTGTTGGAGGGTAAGCGCGAGTTGTGTTGCGATCATGATCAACCATCCCAGCGATTGCGCCGGAGGCGGGACGAACGACCAAAGCGAGCATCAACAGCGTCTTTGTAAACATTCAAGCTCCCCTGTTACGTGACTGGAAAAGAGACACACTCGCTGGCTCAAGCAAGAACACGCAATACGAACCGACCAGACATTCAATCGCCAGATAGTGAGATTCAGTAAACTGGCGTATGTTATCCACGCCAGATAAAGCACTTTAATGTGTCAGCGAACTGTTTCGAGTGATGTTAAGTCCAGGGAACTCAAAAAAGCAACACACAATCCGGTACACACACAATCCGGTACATGGCACCCGTTGTTCTGAGAAGATCGCGGGCAGCGAACATCACGATGATTTCCCGGTGATGATTGCTGAAGCGCTGGATGCCCTCGATGCTAAGGAATTCGATGTCAGGAAATCGGCAGCCGCCCTCGGTTGCTCGACATCACAACTTGTCTGCTTCATTGCCAGCGTCCCGGCAGCATTGGCTGTCGTCAACACGCAGCGTTTGGCCTGCAGCCTCCACAGATTACTTTCGTAAAGATTTCAGATAGACTTCAGGTCGGATTCCGCATCAATGGAACTCTGACCGGGCGTCGGCGGGAATCGAATGTCAGCTGCGGTTGCGACCGTCACTTTTGTTTCGGCTCATAGATGATTTTTGTTTCAGGGAGCGACTGGCGAATTGCCTCGATGCCGCTCGGCGTGACGTTTGTACCTGAGAGATCCAGAATCTTTAGGAAGTTGTACGCCTTGAGAGGTTCCAGATCAGCATCTCCAATTGGAGTTCCGTTCAACTTCAATTCCTGCAACTTCCGAAGAGGCGCGATCACTTTGAGGTGCTCTGCTGTGATTTGGCAATCCGTGAAATTCAGACTGACAAGCGGAGCCCACTTTTCAGTTTCCGGATCTTCAGCTTCAAGGTTGTATTTCACAAAATCCGTCAGGTGTTCGAGTATCATTTCGGAACTGTCTTTTGGCAACGCTCGCTTGTAGATTCCACCTTCTTTGGGCTCGCCGAAGATCTCGCGATACACATTCAATAATTTCGCCCGAGCATCGTCGCTGATCGAGCCTCCGCCTTTTGTGTGCAGCCACTCGCTTTCATCGAGCAGATGATTCCGGGGGGAGTACAAACCCACCTGATCACACAGGAGACAGACCAGCACATCGCAGGTCTTCTGGTCTTTTTTGAACCGCAGTCCGAGGCCCGGCACAAAGCAGCCAGCTCCTCCATTCAAATTGTAAGTTTCCGGATCGACCAGGATTGCTCGCACTCTCTCTGCCAGCGCGCCAGTCACGGGTTTCGCTCTTTCCAGGATGAGACGATTATGGAAATGGGTCTCGTCGCTGAATTTTGTAGGACTGGAATAGAGGTATTGCTCTTCCACAATTCGAAATGGTTCAATCGTGGCACCCTGGAATTCGTCGAGCGGGTTTTTAGTGGGGCCATAAAAAACGAGCCTGACTTTGGGCAACAACTTGCGGAATTCCTCCATCTTGTCAGGCGAATTGTTTCCGAATCTGGATTCGATCAACTCAAGTGTTGAAATACGAGATAACGATTTCACTCGATCAATACTCAGCTCCACTCCAAAATCGAAAACCAGTCTCCGCAAGGCAGGGAAAGTCGAAAGTGCTTCAAAACCTGAATCATCCAGTCCACGATCGATCTTCAATGTGGTCAGGCGCGGTAGTTGATTCAAACCTTCCAGATGACTGGAATGGACGTCTGCGTACTCAAATATCAGTGTCCGGAGTGTCACTGCATGTTGCTCGCGGAGATCGTGCCGGATGGCATCATTCCTCATCCAGAACTCGTACCATCGTTATGGATTTCACAACGTCGTGAGCGGCGTACTTCCACACGACCTTCTTTGACT
>JAYVNW010000225.1:0-1754 GCA_043758225.1 Candidatus Kuenenia sp.
TGTCGGCCATCAGAACTGAGATGTCGTTGCCCGAAAACCCGGAGTTTTTCAACTGTCGCATGATTGCTTCAGTTTGAACAACACTTCCTGTGCAAAAGACAGATTTTGACATAACAAATCTCCTGTTAAAAAATATTTTAAATGAATCTGAAATGTGTGATATTTGTTCGATGACTAGATCAGTTTGCGTCAATTTCAAGCTGGCTGTCGACATTGTCTTTGCCAGCGACATCCTTCGCGATTTGCTCGATCTGTTCCTTTTCAGCTGCTGTGTGGACAGGCCCTCGCAGGGTCACTTTCCCATTCTGGGTGATGATCTTTACATTCTGAGCATCGATAGACATTTGAGTATCAACAACTCTGCTACGAATGTCGGCCGTGATTTTGATGTCCGCCCTGTTTTCATTTTGGTCCAGTGGCGTCTTTGTCGAATCGTTTCGATCACGAACATTGATGCCCGTATTAGTGTGGTCGTCCTTCACCGTATCTGCTGGCGTCTGACCATCCGGCATCACCGGTTTGTTTGCAGTCAAAGTGACTTCACGGTCACTCGGTGAATGGGTGCGAGAGGTCGCGGTGGTTGACTCGCTGCACCCGAACGACGCGGTACAAATCGTTCCAAGCAGAAGAGTCCTGCCTAAGGGTCTAAAGTTCAACATGAGTTTTTTCCTTAACTTGAGTTCCATGGTTGGAATTCTTAACGCGGTTTGAGCAACATACTCTTGCCGAAAAACGCTTCCTGCAGCCCAGGAATCGCTCACGTATTACTGAAGCGGAATCTGCAGCCACTGGATTCGTTGCGTTCCGCCTGAGCATCTTGCGTGCCATTTCGGACGTGGCCTGTTTGTCAGACAAACGCCAGCAAATCATGGTCGGATAGTGCCGGAAGGCTCGTTCCTGGGCCGCGAAACGATCGAACTGGACGCTGATCGTTCGATCCGACTGACTCTGATCCGGCGGCACCATGCCGAACGGTGAAACTTTCATCAAGCCTGCAGCTGCATTATTTTTCAAACTACTGGTTTAGCAGTTGACAACTACTGGTTAGTCAGTAGAATGACACGAAAGTTGACTGTTTGGCCACGCGCAACGTTGCGGGAGAGGAATGAGGAGATCGTATTATGGCTCGGCCAAAGCAGCCGCATCCGACTCAGGGTGAGCTGGAAGTGTTGCAGATTCTATGGGAACGCGGACCGTTAACAGTTCGCGAGGTGATGGAGATTCTTCCCAAAGAGCGGGCTTATACGTCCGTGATGAGTCTGCTGAATGTGATGTTCGACAAGGGGCTCGTGACGCGGGAACCGGAAGGCCGGGCTTACCGTTACACAGCTCACCATCAGCCGGCACAAACGGAAGGCCGCATGATTGGCGATCTCCTGAACCGGGTCTTTGCCGGTTCAACATCGGCTCTGGTGGCAAGGCTGCTTGAGCAGGCTCAACCATCGGAAGAAGAACTTGAAGAGATTCGCAGGACGATTTCACAACACAAACGGCAGATGAAGTAAGGCTCGCTCCAGGGCTGGAGCCCAGGGACAAGTGTTGAAATGACACAATCGAGAGGCGTTGAAACCAGATTCTGACAAGGCCGATGTATGTTCCAGTTTCCTGAATTGGTTTGGCTGTTTGAACTTGTATCGAAGCCAGAGACGCAGCAGATGCGGCTGGTACTTGTACTCGGGCACTTTCTCTGGCAGGGCGAGATTGTCGCAGCGACCATGGCGGGTGGCGTCAGGCTAATGCAAATACATTCGCCT
>JAYVNW010000226.1:0-3103 GCA_043758225.1 Candidatus Kuenenia sp.
AAAAACAGAAGCGAAGCCCGAAGAGAAAAAAGAAGAAAAGAAGAAGGAAGAGCCCAAGGAGCAAATGCTGGACGGCATGCCGGAAAGCTTTGTGGGTCCGCTAATTGCCCATCTGGTGGCACACGAAGTCGGACACACTCTTGGCCTGCGCCATAACTTCAAGGCATCCAGTATTCACACACTGGCCGAGATTAACAGCGACACAGTAAAAGGCAAGCAGCAGCTGGCAGGGTCCGTAATGGACTACATTGCAGCGAATATCCGCCTGGATTCTGGTTCGCTGCAGGGTGAATACAGCATGACTGGCGTTGGTCCTTACGATATGTGGGCGATCGAATACGGCTACACGTTTGGCGACCTGAAACCAATTCTTGCTCGAGTTGCTGAACCGCAGCTTGTGTTCGCCACTGACGAAGACACGAGTGGTCCGGACCCATTGGCCCGACGTTACGACTTCTCAAAGGATCCGCTTGACTTCGCTGAAGAGCAGGTTCGCCTGGCAAAGTTCCATCGCGAACGCCTGCTGTCATCTTTCATCAAAGACGGCGACAGCTGGGACCGGATCCGGTACGGCTACGAACTTGTGCTGTCAATGCAGACACGATCATTGTCGATGATGTCGAACTGGGTTGGCGGTGCATTTGTGAATCGCGACAAGAAAGGCGATCCGAACGGAAGAAATCCAATCGTTGTAGTTCCCGTGGATCAACAACGCAAGGCTCTGGCGTTTGTCACATCAAACGCATTTAAAGACGAATCGTTCGGACTGACGCCTGAACTGACAACTGCGATGGGGCTCGACAAATGGCACGACAATACGTCGTCGATGATGGAAGAATCAACATGGCCGATTCATGATCGAATCATGGGGATTCAGGCGTCCGTGTTGACCAACCTGTTGAATCCAACCACTTTGAAACGAGTTTACGACAATGAAAGTCGTGTGGCTGCCGATCAGGATTGTCTGACACTTCCTGAAATGCTCACCACCGTAACTTCATCAATCTGGTCGGAACTGGATGTCAAAGTGGAAGGCGCATTTACTGACCGCAAACCTATGATTTCCAGCCTGCGTCGCAATCTTCAACGCGAGCACGTTGAACGGCTGATTGATCTGACTCTGCCAGGTGGTGCGTCAGGTGCGTCAGGTCGAGCTATCTCAAGTCTGTCGGCCGAACAGCTTCGGGGTATTGTGAAGAAGATTGAGGCCGCTCAGGCGGCAGCAGCAGATAAGCACGATGCTTATACGACAGCTCATCTGGCTCAGGTGAAAGAACGTATCACGAAAGCTCTGGATGCAGACTACATCCTGAATCCAGGCCGAGGTGGCAGTTCCGGAGGATCAGTCCGATTTATCCTCGGCAAGGACAGGTCCGGCGCTGAGATTCCGGATCAGGTTGTTCCGATTGAACCATAAGGTCCAGTCGCGATAGTTCTCCCGAAAAGCCCTTCGACGTGCGTACACATCGAAGGGCTTTTCTTTTATTCTTCTGGTGTGCAGGAATGAGGCGTTGGAATCCTTCGGCGAGCAGAGGATGTCAATCGCCTGATTTGCCGTTTAATAACCGATTAAATCAGTGGACTCACGTCGCCCGGTCGCGGCTCCATTCTAACCCGCGCGAGGAATAGACCGCTCCTAATGCCTTATCGACATATCATTATTCTCGCGACACTCATCAGCTGTGCATTATTGCTTGCACCTTGGCCGCCATTGGGTGTTCACGGCGAATGGGTATGGCCGCGTCATGCTTTGCCACTCAGTATCTTCGAAACACTTGACCGACTCTTTTGGCCGATGTTGTGCGGAATTGCCATCGTTTTCTACTGCGCAGGATCAATGCGGCAAATTGACAACGGCGGTACAGTAAGGCGTGGTCTATTGTTGCTTGGGCTGACTGGAGTGTGTTTTGTCTGGCTGAATGCAGTACGGCAAGCGGCTCCATCGCCGCACCGCGAGCTGCGGCCGTTGTGGATTCTTTACGACAAGTACGCCTCAGGATACTTCTACAACGCGACATTCAAAGTGACTTCAACACAACAAATGCTGATCGATTACGAAGCCCGAATGGCGGAAGGTGATGTGCTGCACGTAGGCACACACCCTCCCGGCTTGCTGCTGTTGAATCGCAGTCTGCTGAGATTGTCAGAGGCGTTTCCGCTTGTCGTCGAGTTTTCTGAATCGCTCCAGAATGTGGAATCTGTGCGAATGTTTCGCGAGGTTGAAGCGGCTGGCCACATGGCTCGGCCGTTGTCAAAGTCTGAGCTTGCGGCTTTGCATTTGTCTTCACTGCTCTCAACGTTGTTTGTCACGATGACTGTCATTCCGGTATTTGGACTTACCCAACAACTCACAGATTCCAGAGTCGCGTGGCGAGCCGCCTCATTGATGATCACGGTGCCGACGATCGGCGTTTTTGTGCCCCGTTCTGACGTTCTCTATGCCTGCAGCGGAATGATGTTGGCGTGGGTCGTGGTTTCTGCTTTGCTTACCGAACAACGCGGACGACGATGGATGCTGGGAATACTTTCAGGACTTACCTTGTGTTGTTGTCTACTGGTAAGTCTCGCGCATCTGCCTGTCCTGGTGATGCTGGCTATTTTCGGCTTTGGTTTTGCGATTGTTGATTTGCGAAAACGCATGTTTTCGTTTCTGGAAACGACAGTCGTCGCCGGGATAGCGTTCTTCGCTGCTTGTGCTGGCTGGCAGTATTGGACGCAGTGCAACCTTTTGCAGGTCTGGCAATTGAATTTCACTAATCACGCAGCGTTCTATTCTACATCGCCACGTTCATGGCTGGCATGGATTGCCATCAACCCTATCGAATTGGCGATGGCTGTGGGCCTTCCAATGGCGTTGACGTCAATCGTTGGACTTCATCAGCTGACGAGAAATATTCGTATGTCTCATAACAGGCCCCTGAACAATGGTCGGCTGTTTTCTGTCGCGTGCGTATTGACGTGGACGCTGCTATGGCTGTCCGGAAAAAATATGGGCGAAGCAGCTCGTTTGTGGTGTTTTGTAACGCCGTGGTTCGCCATCGTGGCCGCCCAGACGCGGGGTTCAGAGTCCCGCGAGACCAACAGGAACTGGTTGTGGTTACTC
>JAYVNW010000227.1:0-4719 GCA_043758225.1 Candidatus Kuenenia sp.
CGAAGATGCAGGCAAGGTTGCCATGGGAATCAGCACGCTCGACTACGCAAGACGGAGTGATCCCAATGACGCTGCAACACTGCGAACATTGGCCCAGACTGTCCGCGACGAATTCAAACAACAGGATGGCAACTTTGCAATCGCCAGTGAAGATGTAGAGTCATCCACGCGAGGCCGAATTCGTCGGCACTACACCTCACGCCAAATGTACTACGACGAATTTATCACCATTCGTGATTCGCAATTGAAGTTTGGTTCGACGATTGGTGAACTCGAATGGAAGCGAATCGAAAAGGCGATCTTTCATCAGCGACCGCTGAAATCCCAAAAGCATCTTGTCGGACGATGCTCTTTAGAATTCGACAAACGCAAACACGGTCGGCGACGATGCACAATCGCACTACCAGAATTTCAGGAGTTCCGGCTGCTGCAGTCGCTGAATCACTTGCGAATCACGATTCCCGGTGGGCAGAGGCAGAATGTCACCAAGGAACAACACGCCAGGTTAATTCCGCACTTAAAACAGTTCGGCGACCTCATCCTCCACCCACCGCGTCGGCGGAGCAGAAATGAAGGCGGCAACGCTTCCGTGGTGTCACTGCTGGATCTCCCCAAAGGGACAAAGTTCTCGTTGAACGCGTTCAACGACGGCGGCGATGCCGACGGGGATGATGACGATGACACAAAACTTATTGGCAATCGCACAGCCGCAAAACTGGGTCCGATTTTTGGTGACCGATGGGATAAGATCACCGACGTCGACCGGGACCGAATTATTCTTCAGGTGCTCTACGTCACCAATCCAGACAGCCTGAAACGCTGGGCCGTTTCGAAATGGAATCTGTCAAGCGAAGCTGCTCAAACGCTCAGCAATGTATGTTTGGAAGAAGGCTTCGGCGGCCTCTCGCGAAACGCCATTCGCAAACTGCTCCCGGAACTGCGAAACGGATTGAGCTACGCGGAAGCCCGAAAGAAAATTTATCCGGAATCATTCAAAGCACAGGAGCCACAAGACCTCCTGCCGCCGCTGAACGACTGGAACTCGGACGTCCGCAATCCCGCCGTGATCCGCGCGCTCAGCGAAGTCCGCAAGGTCGTCAACACAATTGTCCGCCAGCACGGCAAGCCGGCGCAAATCCACATTGAACTCGCTCGTGACTTGAAGCGATCGCGAAAAGAACGTCAGGAGATCTGGAAGAAAAACGAAGACCAGCGAAAGCGCCGCGAGAAAGCCGCAACGCAAATTTTGGAAGAACTCGGCGTTTCCAATCCAAAACGATCACTGATCGAAAAATGGTTGCTGGCAGACGAGTGCAATTGGGAATGTCCGTACACAGGGAAACGGGTCACGGCGTCCAGTCTCGACTACTTCGATGTCGAACACATCTACCCTCGCCAGTATCTCGACGATTCGTTCGCGAACAAAACCCTGTGCGATCAATCCTTCAATCGCAACCGAAAGAAGAACCGACTGCCGTCTGAAGTCCTCAGCGGCGAAGAATTTGAAGCTGAGTTGCAGCGAATCCGCAGTTTTCAGGGATCGTACGCTGATGGGAAACTGAAACGGTTTCTTACCGCAGCCGTTCCCGAAGGATTCGTCGAGCGACAACTCAACGACACTCGCTACAACTCGCGTCTGGCAGCCGATTTTCTGGGTACGCTCTACGGCGGACGCAACGATGCCGACGGCAAGCAGCGAATTGTAACACCGACGGGAAATTTGACGTGGATCTTTAGAACCGGCTGGCAGCTCAACAACATTCTCAGTGATACTGACGATAAAAACCGCCGCGACAATCGGCATCACGCAGTCGATGCGATCTGTATTGGAGTCTCGACACAAAAAGCCGTGCAGTTGGCCTCAACTATTGCTTCAGGCAAATCTATGCCCGGACAGCGTTTCAATGAATTCCTTCGCGAGCTTCCGAAAGAAGTTCCGTGGCCAGCGTTCCTGGCAGATGTGCGGCAATCGATTCAGGAAATTATCGTGTCGCATCGGCCAACCCGAACCATCGCAGGGCCACTGCACGCCGAAACGAATTACTCGAAGCCGCACGCAAAGTATGTGCAGTCAGTCACGGCCGGGGGAACGTCGCGAAAATCTTCGAAACCGAAGCCGCCTGCTGTGGAATTCCGTGTGCGAAAGTCGCTCGACAAGCTCAGCGAAAAAGATATCACCGGCGAATCGATAATTGATCCTGCCGTGCGAGCGGCAGTGCAGGCAAAGTATGCGGAATTGAGCAGCATCGCGCCAACAAAGGCAGATAAGACGCCCGCCAAAATGTGGAACGACCATGCGAAGATCGATAATTTCCCGCGCCTTCCGCCTTCACCGTCACGAGTCCGTAAGGGTGAGGTAACATACGGCAGTCCCATCTTTAAAGTACGTTTGTCCACGGACGCCAAACCTCGCACCGTCGGAAGAGGGGTTCGCGAACGCCAGGTCGCAAGTGGAAAGGATTCCAACTACGCGACGATGATTTATGCCATCCTCGACAAAGAGGGCCAGGAGATTCGCTGGGAGCATGAAATCATCACGCGGCTAGACGCTCACCTTCGCCTGAGTGCCAACGGAGGGGGCCGCAAGAAACGCAATCAGAAGAAACGCAGTTCGGTGAACGCCCAAAAAGTCGCGACACTCCAAATTGCATTAGAGTCACCATGCGAACGGGTGCTGATTCCTCGAACGATTGAAGAGTTGCAGGCGATGGAGTCCCCACCGTTCAAACTGAAGGCAGGAGAATCCGTCAAGTACCTCTTTTCACTCGTGAAGAATGACATGGTCGAATTGGACGGACCCGACAATCACCGTGAGATCTACCGCGTGCAAAGTCTGTCCAATGACGAGATCATGTTATGTGAGAACATTCGGAACTCGGTTGAGAAAAATGATCGTACGCCGTGGAATCGAATTAGAAGCATTTCGAATCTGGTACGTCGAAGTCCAGTAAGAGTCGAGATTTCGCCTGTTGGGGAAGTCAAGGAGCGATGACACATTGCTGAATGCAGTGACATTTTTTCAATCATTTCCTTGTTCGAGCCCACACAGTCTGCCCATAATTTTCTGTTGACCGTTAATTCTGACACCGGAGGTCGCATCTTTTCCTTCCTCGAAGGGCTCCGGTGCGAAATCGTATTGTCGAAATCAGTCAGTCCCCAACACGGCTTCGGGTTGAACATCGTCAGTTGGTGCTTCAGCAGGAAGAATCGGGAACAAAGACGATTCCTCTGGAAGACGTTGCCGTTCTGATCGTTGCTCATCCGCAGGTGACGTACACGCAGGCTGTCCTCTCAGAACTTGTCGCGCACGGTGGAATTTTCGTGACCTGCGACAGCCGTCGGATGCCCGTTGGTATTCTTTTGCCACTGGACGCTCATTCGACGCAGACGGAACGATTTCGCAATCAGTTTGATATGCCGATACCGCGGCGAAAACGACTCTGGCAACAGGTGGTTCAAAGCAAGATCGCGATGCAGGCCATGTTACTGGTGGAACAGACAGGCTGCGACCACGGACTGACTCCGCTGATTTCTCTCGTGCGATCTGGTGATCCCGCCAATGTCGAAGCACGAGCAGCCCGTAAATACTGGAGCGCTCTCTTTGGTCCGGAGTTTCGCCGTGACCGTGGTGCTGAGGACGTCAATGCAATGTTGAACTATGGTTACGCCATTCTCCGCGCCGCGACGGCACGCGCTGTTTGTGCGGCCGGACTGCATCCGTCCGTCGGATTGCATCATCACAACAAATACAACAGTTGGTGTCTGGCAGATGATTTGATGGAACCGTATCGCCCAGTCGTCGATCGTGCCGTATCGCGCATGTCCGACGCAGGACGAACTCCGCAGGAAATGACGACGGAGACGCGAGCATCCATCCTGAGGAGTCTGACCGGATACGTCGAAACCGACGACCAGACACGATCTCTGTTCGATTCATTGACGCTGTCCGCACAGTCGCTTCGGATCGCGATCTCTGATAAGTCGAAGCTGCTGCTGTTTCCGGAGGAATTCGTTGATGCCCCGGAGTGAACTGGCACTGTCAGGATACAAAACCATGTGGCTGATGGCGATGTTTGACCTGCCCGTCGATGATCGCGAAGCACGATGAAGGTACGCCCGGTTTCGCGGATTGTTGCTTGATAACGGCTTTTCACAACTGCAATATTCCGTGTACGCTCGGTGCTGCGATTCGGAGGCGACGGCGACGACCCAACGCGATAAAATAGTCCGAAAATTACCGAGCGACGGAAACGTGCGCCTGCTTATGATCACAGACCGTCAGTTTGCCAAAATGGAAGTTTTCCTTGGAAGAAATAGAGTGGAAGCCGAGAGTAAACCCGCACAACTGGAGCTTTTTTAGATGCTCGCTCAGCCGCAAGCTCTTATTTCACAAGAACTTGCGACCGAGGGATTGTATCCGAGCAGCGATTCCCTTCGAGCCACAGCAACGCAGCTCAGACAGTGACAACTCTCGCATTGTATCCGAGCAGCGATTCCCTTCGAGCCACAGCCTATCTCGATTTCATCAAGCCCAAACACCTATTGTATCCGAGCAGCGATTCCCTTCGAGCCACAGCACGTTTCGTTCGGTGCTGAGTGTTCCACCGATTGTATCCGAGCAGCGATTCCCTTCTAGCCACAGCGGCATGTCGTCACCGTCGCGCCAGACAGTGATTGTATCCGAGCAGCGATTCCCTTCGAGCCACAGCCGCTGTCGGT
>JAYVNW010000228.1:0-1940 GCA_043758225.1 Candidatus Kuenenia sp.
TGGCGGATGCAATCGAAGAACTACCTGAAAAGATGCGGCTGGCAATCACGATGTACTACCTTGAAGACATGCGAATGAAGGAAATCGGCAAGGTGCTGGAACTGTCCGAATCTCGCGTTTCCAGGCTGGTCGCTGCGGGTGAATTGCAACTAAAGTCAATCGTAAAACGACGAAGCGGAGAATAGAGATGAATGCAGCTGTTACTACAAAAGGGCGAGTGCTTTCAAGTCAGCAGGTTCGTTTCAACGATGCACCGATTCGTCTGGCCAACCAGACACGTTGTTTGCCTTCTTCAGAGCGAGTTTCCGTGAAAACCGATCCAGCAACGGGAGACGTGACGTCAATCGTTATTCAATGTGAATGTGGTGAAGTTATCACCGTCGAGTGCGGCTACTGAGTTCAGTCTGATCAGAGATATCTCGCAACACATGATTGCGATTCATTAGTAATCTGGAGTTCGCAAGCCATGGATGGCTTCCCCACGAAAAAACAAAATGTGCCAACTCGTCAGCATGGCTTAAAGCAGCTGCCATTGCTGTTGGCAGGCACAGCAGTTGCCTTCAGTCTGAGCATTAATTCCGGCTGCGCAACGATGCAAGGCGCAAAGAAGGATCTGCATTTTGCGATGTGCGGTGAAGCGGATTCACCTTGTGCCTGCAGTTGTGGCGAATGCACTGCAAAATTGCACGCGGCCGACGAAGCGACTGTTCATCGCGAGCATGATTCTTCAACACATGTCGCGGGAAAACATGACGTGGTGATACCTCCGCAGGAACCCAATCGTCAAGGGGCTCAAGGCTTGCAGCCAAAACTGATGACGATCGAAGGTATGCCTGGAGTTTGGACGCCGGAGCAATCAAATGCGCCGAATTACGGTTTCGCAGATGCACCCATATCCACGTCTGACCGCTCTGCCAACACTCTAAAAGATTTTCAGCAGTCCCCAAATGAACCATTTCCTGGTGTTCAGGCGATGCAAGGGAATTCATCGGTTCCATTCGGCCAATCGAACCGCTATCCGGAAGCGTATTCTACTCCTGATCTGACGCGAAATGACGAAGAGTTGAAAGAATGTCGCACTCAGATTCATGTTCTGTCGCAGCAGATTTCGCAAATGATGCAGGCACATGATTCGATTAAGGCAAGCCAGGAGACTTTGCAGCAATCTCACGAACGCGAGATTCTCGAATTGAAGTTGCAGCAGGCCACGGCAGACCGCGATCGCCTGCAGCGTGAGCGTGTGTTCGATCGAGAACTGCAGAAGCAACGCGAACGTGACCTCGAGACCATTGATTCGTTTTCGCAGATTATT
Organism: Candidatus Kuenenia sp.; assembly: GCA_043758225.1. Lineage (GTDB taxonomy): Bacteria > Planctomycetota > Planctomycetia > Planctomycetales > Planctomycetaceae > SXXK01. The sequence goes on from JAYVNW010000228.1 coordinate 1,313, forward strand.
GAAAACGTAGCTCAGACGCCTTCGCTTCCAGTCGCTGCTCCGGGTGATAATCTCGGGTCGGTTCCGCGAGCTTCAGCGAAATCCGGCGAGGGGCAGTCGAAGACTTCGCAGTTCTTACCTGCCGTCGATGAAAGTCGTTGATGAATTTTCCCCAGGCAACATTACGAACGATTTCAAATTTCGGCACGACATTGAGGTGTGGTGACGGCGCCGAATTGGTCTGCGCCATCGCGACCTCGCAGAAGTTTCCGATGCCCAGCTTTTCCAGTATTGTCGGGAGGATAATCCACGTGCAAATGATGGCGTTTGCATGGACGATGCTCTCCGTATGCGGATGCCAATTACAGGAGCAACCACAGTCGGTGCGAGTTCCCGCAGTTGTGACTCGTTTCACGAATGATCCGCTGGCAGCGGCTCCCGGATGTCCGCCGAGCATGCCAGCAATGGCAGGATTGCCAAACTTGAAGGTCGGACTGGCAATGCAGAGCTTCCAGGATCCTGTACACATGCCTTTCGCTTCTCAACTTGGAACCATATTGATTCGCGAACTACAGCTATCTAAGGGATCAATGCAGGTACAGCCTGTCACGCTGAATTTTTATGAGCCCGTTTCTGAGACGGCCGGCGA
>JAYVNW010000229.1:0-13522 GCA_043758225.1 Candidatus Kuenenia sp.
TTGCAAACATTTTTCCAAGATCCACGTTGGCGACGGAGATATGTCCGTGGTCATCGCGTGGCACATCTTTCAGAATTTCGTCCGAAAGATATTCCGCGAGGCCTTCGGCCAACACGACGACTCCGTATTCTTTGCCTTCTTTCTCCTGACGATGCCGCATCATGCGCACGATCTTCTGGATCAGTTTTTCCGTGTCCATCACTTTGCGTTTTGGTGTGGATTCCGCAGTCAGATAGCCTTCATTGATATCTTCGACACTCAGCACCATATTGGCCTCGCCCGCGATCGCAGCTCCATAGGCCAACCAGCCAGCACTGCGACCCATGCTTTCCACGATGAAGTAAGCTCGAGCGGCTTCAGCGTCGGCATGGAGGTTTCGGATTTCCGTGCCGAGTGTTTCCACAGCCGTGAAATATCCGAACGTAAAGTCGATGCCCATGTAGTCGTTGTCAATCGTCTTTGGAACATGCACGACCGGCATACGTTTCATATCCTCTGGCAGACGATCCTGATACATCTTCATCTTGTTGGCGGTTTTGAGCGTATCGTCGCCTCCGATGGAGACGAGTGCATCAACGCCGATCGACCGCAACGCCTCGTAGGCTCGCTTCATCGGAGCGGCCTTTTCTGGATCTTCCAGATGCTCAGGAGCCGTGATGTGCTTGCCCGGGTTCGCTCGCGCAGTCCCGATGATGATACCTTCCTTGCTGCGCGTGCGGCGGAGAGATTTCTCCGTAAGGTTCATATAGTGAACGCCTTCAACCAGCGGCGAAGCTGGTGAAAACTCCATCAGATTTGAATAGCCGTATTTGATGCCAACAACTTCAATACCCTGACGAATAAAAGAAATCGCACAGGTGGAGATAACCGCGTTTGCTCCTGGGGCCGGACCACCGGCAAACAACAATGCAACGCGTTTAATACCGTGGGACATGAGCATTCCTATGGAATTTTTGATTTCAGATTTTTAAATTTGGATTTGAATTCTCAGATTTGAACTGATTCTAAAAGGTGCGTTCGACGAACGTTGTATCAATAGAAAAATCTACGAAGTTGGCGTGGTTGAACATGCGTTTGGCCAGCGGTAGTGTCGTCGCTATGCCTTCGATAACGAATTCACGCAGGCAGCGACGCATGCACTGAATGGCTTCTTCGCGCGTCGGCTTATGGACGATCAACTTGCCGATCATGGAATCGTAATACGGGCTGATCGTGTAGCCTTCGTAGACGTGCGAATCGAATCGAACGCCCGGTCCGCCAGGCAGACGAAGCTTTGTGATCGTGCCGGGGCTGCCGCGGAAATTGTTTTCCGGATCTTCCGCGTTGACTCGCAATTCAATCGCGCAGCCAGTGTGTTTGATATCCGCTTGAGTGAACGACAACTTTTCGCCAGCCGCCACAAGAATCTGCTGTTTGATCAGATCAATGCCAGTGACAAGTTCCGTCACCGGGTGTTCCACCTGAATTCGAGCGTTGACCTCGATGAAGTAGAAGTTGTAGTTTTTATCGACGATGAATTCGACGGTACCGGCATTTGTGTAGCCCGATTCGCGAACGAGCTTGACCGCGCATTCGCAAATCTTCTGACGTACTTCGGCCGGCAGTTTTGGAGCCGGGCTTTCTTCGATCAGTTTCTGATGACGTCGTTGCATTGAACAGTCACGTTCGAACAGATGGACGACATTGCCATGATTGTCGGCGAGGATTTGAACTTCCACATGACGTGGACGTTCGACATATTTTTCGATGTAGACGCCTGCGTTTTTAAACGCCTTTTCTGCCTCCGCCGATGCTGCCTGCAAACCAGCGCGCAGGGAAATTTCGTTGCCGGCAACTCGCATCCCTTTGCCACCGCCGCCAGCTGTGGCCTTGATCAACACAGGATAGCCAATGCGATCTGCGATCCTCACTGCGTCATTAACATCGGTCACCAACCCATCACTGCCAGGCACACACGGCACACCAGCCTTCATCGCGATTTCGCGAGCACTCACTTTGTCACCAAGTTGTTGCATGGCCAGCACTGGTGGTCCAATGAATTCGATGTTGCAGCTCCGGCAAACTTCAGCGAAGTGAGCGTTTTCTGCAAGGAATCCATAGCCCGGATGCACTGCCTGAACATTGCCGATCTCCGCCGCACTGATGATGCGGTTGATCTGCAAATAGCTGTCGGATGCAGCAGCCGGCCCGATGCACCAGGCTTCATCCGCAAGCTGCAGATAATGCGCGCCGCGGTCGGCTTCGCTGTAAACGGCAACCGTTTCGATACCAAGTTCGCGACAAGCGCGGATGATTCGAAGGGCGATTTCGCCGCGGTTCGCAACCAGAATTCTTTGAAACATGTGATGACCTGAAATATGTTCAAGAGCCGAAGGCGCTAGCCTCGGGCGATACCACCGTCGTGACAAGCCAAGGCCCGAGGCTAGCGCCGTCGGTTTGTGGAAAGGTACTACACCGGTTCGATACGGAACAGTGGCTGGCCGAATCCAACTGCGTCACCGTTCTCCACGAGAATCTCGACGATCCGACCAGACTTCTCCGCCTTGATTTCATTGAACACCTTCATGGCTTCGATCATGCAGATCGTCGTGTCCGGTTTCACCACGGAGCCGACCGAAACAAACGCTGCGTCTTCCGGGCTAGCCGCTGAGTAGAACGTGCCAACTGTCGGAGCGTTGATCGTGATTCCAACTGGTGCGGCGGGCGCGACTGCGGCGGGCGCGGCTGGTGACGCGGCTTGCGAAGCTGCTTGCGAAGGTGCGGCCATCGGCATCGAAAATTGCTGTGCGGCTGTTGGCTGAGCGTATGCCACGCGAGGCCCGCGTCTGATTTTCCACGATTCGTCGTCGTTCTGAAGATTGATTTCAGACACGTCAAACTTCTCCATCAGTTGGAGCAGTTTTCGAATCCGGTCCAGATCGAAAGAGTCGCCTTTGTCTTCATTTTCCACGGATTTTGCCATTTCAAAATAGTCTCCGGACGTTTTTAATCGGTGTTGAGTCAGGGCCAGACGTCCTGTGGAGTCGTTGTATTAACGGCTTCCTTGTGGAATCAACACAGCTAGGTGAACATCCTGTTGGGGGCGTACAAATGTCGCCGCAGGATCGTAAAATGTGTCGATTTATGCAAGGATTGGAACGATCGCCTGCTCGAATTCCCGCTCAAGATTCGACAAAACCTCATTTCCGTCGCTCGTGACCAACACGTCATCTTCGATCCGAACGCCAAATTTGCCCGGCAAATAAATTCCAGGCTCCATCGTGACGACCATTCCGACTTCGAATTCCCTGTTAGAAAGCGGGCTGACGCGCACTTCTTCGTGGATTTCAAGGCCGAAACCATGTCCCAGGCCGTGACCGAAGAACTTGCCGAACCCCGCACGTTCGATCATGCCGCGTGCAATTTTGTCCACATCCACGCACTTCGCGCCGGGGCGAATCGCTTTGATCGCGGCCTGCTGAGCAGCAAGCACAGTATTATAGACGTGCTCCATTTGTTTCGTGGGTTTGCCGGTAATGAAGACTCGAGTCAGATCGCTGCGGTACCCGGATTTCGTCGCCGCGCCCCAGTCGACCAATAATACAGGGCTTTCATCGACTCGCCGTGAACCCGCATGAGCGTGCGGCAGAGCGGCTGTTGGTCCGACGCCGACGATCGGTTCAAATCCAGTGCCGCTCGCCCCGAAGCTGCGCATGGCGGCTTCGAGCAGATATCGAATCTCGGTTTCCGTCTGGTCAGCCCGCAACGAACTGCGAACAACACCGATTCCGCGCTGAGCGTACTCAATCGCCGCACGAATCTGTTCCAGTTCCCATTTGTCTTTGATCTCACGCAGGCGTTCCACGAGTCCGCTTGTTGCGATGAGTTCCGCGCTGGTGATCTTCTCAGTGAGTTTGCGATGGACTCCAACTGTTGTGTGATCAGCTTCGAAGCCAACTCGTTTTGATTTCGTCTTTGCGACGACTTTTGCAGCCATGTCGATGATGGTGCTGCCGGCATCGCGAATCAGGACGTCAAGTCCCGGGCATTCATCCGCAAGTTGCGTTTCGTAGCGAGTGTCGCTGAGCAGAATACTGTTGGTTGCATCCACGAACAGCCATGAAGAATCGCCGGTGAAGCCAGTGAGATACCGCACATTTGCCAGTCCGCTAACGATCAGGCTTTCTACGTTGCCGTCCGCCTTTTTGATGTCTCGAAGAAGCTTAGTGCGACGTGATTGGTAGTTGGGTGTCATCGAATGTATTTTGATGTGACGTTAAGCAGGACGGGACTCCAGTCCCGTCCTGACAAGATAAATTGCTCACATCAGAACAGGTCTGGAGACCCGTCTTACATCACGCTCATCACGCTCAATCTACTTCGCGGCAGCCAGCACGGCATCATAATTCGGATGTTCGGCGATTTCTTTGCAGTACTCAACGTACTTAACGGTACCGTCAGCAGCGATTACAAACACGGCGCGGCAGAGACAGCGATCGAGCGGTCCGCCTTTGATGAGTACACCATAATCTTCACCGAACTTCGTGCAGCGATGAGCGCTGAGAGTTTTAACCGCTTCAACATTCTCCGCACCGCACCAACGTTTTTGTCCGAACGGCAGGTCCATACTGACGACAAGGATTTCGACGTTTGACAGCGCTGCTGCCTGGTCGTTGAACTTTTTGGTTTCAGCGTGGCACACGGATGTGTCCAGTGATGGTATCGTGGCAATGATGCGTACCTTGCCGTTGCTGCTCGCGAGTGTGACTTCTTCAAGTCCGTTGTTCTGCAGAGAAAACTCAGGAGCCTTCGCGCCGACGGTCAATGCCGCTCCGGCGAGATCAACTGGACCACCCTTGAGAGTAACGGCACCTTTTCGAACGTCTGACATATCTTCAATTCCTTTGGGTATTTCTAAGTTTACTTTCGTATTCAACACGGACGCAGGGTATCGACCGCACCAGTCGACTTGCAACCGACTGACAGCCTGTTCATTGATGAGTGCGATATCCGGCAATGTGGCGGTGATGTGAATTTGGGTGCTTCTACTTTGGACGGGGATTGTTAACAATGTTTAAGAACTGTAGGACGGGGTCTCCAGTCCCGTGGTGATGTGAGCTTTGCATTCAGGTCAGGACAGGTCTGGAGACCAGTCCTGCAAATCTACTTCAAAGATCATCATGTTTTCTCAAACCGTTGAATACGCGCTTCGCGCCGTTGTGCATCTGGCGATGCGGGCTCCGGAGCCTCAAACTACGGCAGCGATCGCCGAAGTGACGCAAGTTCCCCCAGCATATCTCACTAAGGTCTTGCAGGGTCTGAAAGAAAAGCACATCGTGCATCTGCAGAGAGGCATCGGTGGCGGCGTGTCTCTGGCTCAGTCTGCCGATACACTGACGATTCTGGACGTCGTGAATGCCGTTGATCCGATCAAAAGAATTAAGACGTGCCCACTGGATTTGAAGGCCCACGGAACTCGGTTGTGTGCATTGCATTTTCGGATGGACAAGGCGATTCAGTCGATGGAAGAAGCGTTCCGTTCGACCACGCTCAGTGATCTGCTGAAGGATGAAAATCCCAGCGTACCGTTGTGCGATGGGGTGAAACTGAAAGGGACTTTATCGCTATGAAAATTCGCACGGCCATTCTTGGCACAGGCTTCATGAGCTGGGTTCACGCCGATGCGTTGCGACGGAACGGCGTGGAAGTCTATGGCGTCCTTGGATCATCGAGTTCGAAGTCGCAGGCGGCGGCGGTTCAGTTGGGTGCTGCGAAGGCCTTCGCAAATCTCGAAGAACTGCTGAATGATCCTGATGTCGACTGCGTGCATGTTTGCACTCCGAATCGATCGCATTTCGAATTCGTGTCGGCGGCCATCATAGCTGGAAAGCATGTGCTGTGTGAAAAGCCGTTGGCGATAACGTCGCAGGAATCCGCTGCTCTGCGAGATCTTGCCTTGCAACATCCGGAACTTTGCACGAGCGTGAACTACAACATTCGCTTCTATCCGCTGTGTGCGGAAGTGCGGAGTCGTTTGCAGGCCGGCTCGCTGGGCGACCTCTTTCATATCAACGGCAGCTACGTGCAGGATTGGCTGCTCAAACAAACCGATTACAACTGGCGAGTCCTGGCGGACGAAGGCGGTGCATTGCGAGCGGTCGCGGATATCGGAACGCACTGGCTCGACTTAATTCGCTGGTTGAGCGGTTTGGAGGTCGAAGAAGTGCTGGCGGATCTTGTGACATTTTATCCGAATCGCATTCGTCCGAGCGGTGAGGTTGTGACTTTCTCCGGAAAGGACGTGAAGCCGAACGCCGCCGCCGGTCACTCGGAAATCATAACCACCGACGACTACGGCGCGATCCTGTTGAAGTTTGTCGGCCGCGCGCGAGGCACATTGCATGTGTCTCAGGTCACAGCAGGGCGAAAGAATAGTCTGCGATTCGAAATCGCCGGAGCTGAGGGTTCAGCGGCATGGGACAGTGAGTCGCCGAATTCGCTGTGGCTGGGGCATCGCGATACGGCCAATGAACAGCTGACTCGTGATCCAGCTTTATTGTCGAATGAAGCTCGCGCTCACGCGTTGTATCCGGGCGGGCATAACGAAGGCTACGCAGATTCCTTCCGAGCCTGCTTTGCTGCGTTCTACGCTGACGTTCGCCGCAGCCCGGGTGAAAGACAGGGCGGTTATCCAACTTTCGGCGACGGACACTGCGAAATCCAGATTTGTGAAGCGATTTTGCAGAGTCACCAACAGCGTGTCTGGGTGAAGGTTGCGACTTAAAAATACGTTACGCCGCAGAGTCAGCCACCCACCAACCGTATTTTTCATCCTCACTTCGCCAGATTCCCGAATACATACGACTTTCGGGCATGTGGGCAGAAGTGTGCGATGAATGCCGCCATTGGCTTTTCCCCAGCAAACTCAGGCTCTATCATTCTCGCCTCGTCAGCCGAAATAGCCGCCGACACGCTGTTTGTTAGCCCGATTTCGGGGAGCGAAGGCCGCGACTGACGATTATTTTCACAAGTAGAGACATCAGATGGGTTTGTTTGAAGGTAAGAAGGGTATCGTTCTTGGAATCGCCAACGATCGCTCAATCGCGTGGTCAATCACTGAGCACCTGCATCGCGAAGGTGCCGAGATGGGTTTCACTCATCTGCCGGACACAGGCGATCGACCAAAGAATCAGAACAAAGTTGCAAAACTGGTCGATCCCGTCGGCGCGAAATTCCTGATGCCAATGGATGTCTGCAACGACGATCACATCGCCGCCGTCATCGACAAAGCAGTCGAGACCTTTGGCAAGATCGACTTCATTGTGCATAGCATCGCGTTCGCTCCACCGGCAGACCTGACCGGTCCAACGTACGCTTGCAGCCGCAATGGTTTCAAGTCGGCGATGGAAATCAGTGCTTACAGCTTGCTGGCGGTTGCTGGAGCTGCGAAAAAGAAGGATGCACTCAGCAAAGACTGCAGCATTCTGACACTGTCATACTTTGGCGGCGAGGAAGTCATCCCTGGCTACAACCTGATGGGGATCTGCAAGGCGGCATTGGAATGCTGCGTTCGGTACATGGCCAGCGAACTTGGTCCTGAAGGCACACGCGTCAATGCGATCAGCGCGGGGCCGCTGCGAACTGTCAGCTCCAGCGGTGTCGGTGACTTTGACAAGATGCAGATCGTGAACGCTTACATTTCACCGTTGCGTCGCAATCTGGATGTGGATGAAGTTGGCAGCATGGGCATGGTGATGTTGAGCAAGCTTTCCAGCGGCGTCACGGGCGAAGTCGTACACGTCGATTGCGGCTACAGCATCATGGGTGGTCCAACGGCGGACTTCATCGCGAAGGCCGCGTCGCTGACCAAATGATTTAGATCTACGACTGCTGCGTAGCGTTGGATCAACAAGTGTCAGATTAGCCGGAACGGGCTAGCGTGCGGTTCATCGAGAAAACCGGAGCTAGCGCTCTGCGGCTGATTCTATTTCGAGAATTCTTACGAATTCGGCTACGCGGCGACTCACTCACGACTTCGCAACTTTTTTCATAGAAGGAATTGACCTGATGAAGTATGGCATGAATCTTCTGCTGTGGACTGCAGGAGTTACCGAAGAGCACTTTCCGTTGCTGACAAGCTTGAAGGAATGGGGCTACGACGGCGTTGAACTCCCGATGTTTGACTTTGACGTCAACCAGTACAAGAAGATTGGTGCTGAACTGAAGAAGGTCGGGCTGGAATCGACTGCGGTCACCGTTTGCCCGGCTGATCAGAATCCGATTTCGCCGGATGCTGCAGTTCGAGCTGCGGGACTTGCACGCCTGAAGCAGGCAATTGATTGCTGTGCTGCTGCTGGTGCAACACAGCTTTGCGGTCCAATTCATTCGGCTTTGGGTGAGTTTTCCGGCAAGGGCCGCACGGAAGACGAATGGAATCACGCGAAGGATATTCTGTCTCAGGCAGGTGACTACGCCAAGGCCAACAACGTGACGTTGGTGGTTGAGTATCTCAATCGCTTTGAATGCTACTTCCTGAACTGTGCTGCCGACGCAGCCCAATTCTGTCGCGAACTTGGCCATTCGCACGTGAAGACCATGTACGACTCGTTTCATGCGAATATCGAAGAGAAGTCGATCACGCAGGCCGTCAAAGCGTGTGCGGATCAGTTAGCACATGTGCATATTTCAGAAAACGATCGTTCAACTCCGGGCGACGGCGGCATTAACTGGGATGAAACGTTTCGAGCTCTGAAGAACGTGAAATACGACGGCTGGCTGATGATCGAAGCCTTCGGTCTGGCGTTGCCTGAACTGGCTGCCGCAACTCGCATTTGGCGTCGCATGTTTCCTTCCGAAGAATACCTTGCCAGGAACGGGCTGAAGTTCATGAAGTCCAGTTGGGAAGGTCGGACGTAGACGAACGCACGGCTGCGGATCCAATGTAGCCGTCTCGCTCCGTCGAGACGAGCCTTTGCGATGCAGCATGGTAATAGCGGGTTTGGTTGTTCAGTCTGAAGAGAACCTCTGATGTCATTTTCAGATATTCCACTCATAGGTTCCAGAGAATTTGTTTACGAATGTCATCACAATTGGGATCGAGCCAGTCTTCCCGGCGGCTACGACTACGGTAACGCCTCGCACGGGATTGCGTTGGATGGCCAAGGGCTGATTTACATCAGTCACAACGGCAACCCGGGATCCATCTTTGTCTTCGATGGCGATGGTCGGTTTGTGAAGGCCATGGCAGAACTGCATAACGCCGGGCCGTTTGCCAAAGGTCATGGCGTTACGATTCGCCGAGAAGGCAGTGAAGAATTTCTGTACCTTGCGCCGGCGGATTCGGCGATGAGCTTCACCAAAATGACGCTCAGCGGAGAAGTCGTCTGGCAGAAGAACCGTACGACGATCAACCAGGATAGTGGCGGTATGTTCGATGACCCCGCGACGATCTTTCGGCCGACAAAGATCAGCTTTCGTCCGGATGGTGGATACTATCTCGGCGATGCTTACGGCAGTCACTACCTCTTTGAATACGATCGACACGACAGATTTGTGTGCGCGCTTGGCGGTTTTGGGACGGAGCATGGCAAGTTCGCGACTCCACATGGACATTGGCTGGATGATCGCGACGGCGTTCCAAAACTTGTCGTGGCAGACCGCGCGAATCAGCGATTGCAGTGGTTTGATATGGACGGCCGGTTTCTGAAGTCGCTGGGTGGGTTTTTGTTTCCGGCCGACATCGACGTGCAGGGGGAATTCATGCTGGTGTCAGACCTGCACGCTCGGCTTACGATACTTAACGGCCAGAATGAAGTCGTAGTGCAGCTGGGCGATGACGAATTGTGGCGGAAAGAAGTATTGGCGGACAATTTAGCAATGCGCGGTAAACCGGGACGATGGCGTCCCGGCCGTTTCGTGCATCCTCACGACGCACGGTTCGACGTGGATAGAAATATTTTCGTTGTTGAATGGGTGAGGACGGGGCGAGTGACGAAGTTGGTTCTCAAACGGTAGGCGTTGCTGTTTCGGCCGTGACGTTCATGTCCGGCTGAGTTTCATCGTTCAGCAATTCGACGAGCAACTGGCAGTCAACATCGGTCAGGCAGCTCGGGCTTGAATCATTTCCGCTCTCAATTGATTTCAAATTCTGCACAACCATACGAAACAGCAGCCGGTGACTGTCTTGATTTCAATCCTCCTGCTGTCGTCAAGCTGCTGGTCAGGTGTCATTACCGGTTCCTTCTGATTTTGATCGGTTGTGGCGTGAAGTCGCTGTTGAACAATGTTAGATTGCTGGGTTAGGCTGCCGAATCTGAGTTTCCGGATTCCACAGCCATCGGTGACATCAAAATGTTCCGTCGAACTCGATGTGGCGCGAAATGCACATGACCAACCGAAGAAACATTGTCGCATGGACTGCCGCTGGCACGATGTTGGCGTTGATCGTGCCGATGGTCGGGACGGCGATCATCGGAATGCTCTTTCCGGATTTTCGGCTCACGCAATTTCCGCTGCACTCGCTGATCGAAGTCTCCGGTGGCCTGATCGCGCTGGCCATTGCGGGCATCTTGATGGCTGAATCGGGCCGTAAAGACGATGTCGGCCATTACTCCTGGATAGCGGCCGGCCTGATCGGCATGGGATTGCTCGATCTGTTGCATGCGGCGGTTCCTTTGGGAAATCGGTTCTTGTGGTTCCGCGGCACGGCGACATGTTTTGGTGGTCTGTTCTTTGCTCTGGTGTGGACGACTCTGTGGTGGCCCAGACACCGCTTGTCGCTGTCGTTGCCGGTGGTTGCGAGCATCACTGCGATCTTGTTCGGCGGACTCTCGCTGCTTGCCGAAGATCACCTTCCGGAAATGAGATTGGCCGACGGTTCGTTTGCTCCGACACCGTTGATGTTAAATTTGGTGGGGGGGCTTTGTTTCCTCGTCGCGACTCCATTCTTCGCGCGACGGTTCTTCAAGCTCGGCAATGCGGAGGACTGGCTGTTCGCGGTTCAAAGTGGGTTATTCGGCCTTGGCGGAATCTTCGTCAGGTTCTCGGTGTTGTGGGACGGCGGTTGGTGGTGGTGGCATCTCGTGCGATTAGGGGCATACGTCGCCGCGTTGATTTATGGTTTGCGGACCTATCGCGACGCCGAGCATGAACTGCGGCGAATGAATCGGCAGTTGGGGGCGAGGAATGTTTCACTGGATCGCAAGGTCGCAGAGCGAACTGCAAAACTGCAAGCGATCCAGGAACGGTTTGAGCTGGCAGTGCGCGGCTCGTCGGACGGTTTGTGGGACTGGAATGTACTGACGAACGAGGTTTTTTATTCGCCCCGCATGAAAGAGTTGGTCGGTTACTCGGAGGACGAATTTCCAAACGTCTTCGCTTCGTTCGAAACGCGGCTGCATCCGGCGGACCACGACTGGGTGCTGCAAGCCGTGAACTCGCATTTGCAGGATCGCAAACCGTACGATGTCGAATATAGGTTACTCACGAAATCAGGCAAATTCCGCTGGTTTCGAGCCCGCGGCCAGGCAGTCTGGAATGAGGCCGGTCAGGCGCAGCGTATGGCGGGCTCGATTACCGATGTGACGGAGGAGCATCAGTTGCGAGAGCGATTCCGCCTGGCGGTCGAAGCATCACCAGCGGCATTGTTGATGATGCGTGACGACGGTCGCATTGTCATGGCGAATTCGCTGACGCTGACGTTGTTCGGGTATACTCAGGCCGAGTTGATCGGTCAGCCGATCGAAGTGCTCGTGCCGGAGAGATTTCGAGCCGAGCATCCCTCACACCGGAAGGATTTTTTCAGGAATCCAACTCAGCGCGCGATGGGAGCGAATCTCGACTTGCTCGGCGTTCGCAAAGACGGCACTGAGTTTCCCGTGAAAGTGGGACTGAGCCCGGTTGAAACCGCGGAGGGACGGGCCGTGATTTGCGGCGTGATGGACATCACGGACCAGAAGAAGGCACTGGAAGCGATGCGGCATGCAAAAGAGTCGGCCGAATCGGCAAGCCTTGCGAAGAGTTCGTTTCTGGCAAACATGAGCCACGAAATCCGTACACCAATGAACGGCATTATCGGGATGGCTCAGTTGCTCGCACAAACAGAATTGCGATCACACCAACGCGACTACCTGGGAACGGTCGTCGAGTCTGCTCATATTCTGCTGCGACTGCTGAACGACATCCTGGACTTCTCCAAAATCGAGGCCGGAAAACTGGAGTTGGATTCTGTGGATTTCCGCATCTCGGAGTGTATCGCTCGTGCCTCTCAAATGCTGGTACTGCGAGCAGCGGAGAAAGGACTTGAACTGGCCTGTCGCATTGCGCCGGAGATTCCGGATTATTTGCGCGGCGATTCCGGTCGTATTCAGCAGGTACTGGTGAATCTGATTGGGAATGCTGTTAAGTTCACAGAATCAGGAGAGATTTTTCTCAACGTCGATGCTGAGTCAATTACGACGGATCGGGTCAGACTCCATGTCTCTGTGCACGACACGGGCATTGGAATTCGGGCCGATAAGCTGGATCACATCTTCCATCCGTTTGAACAAGCGGAAAGTTCAACGACGAGACGTTTTGGCGGCACGGGGCTGGGTCTAGCGATCTCGCGGCAGCTGGTCGAAATGATGCAAGGAAAAATGTGGGTCGAGAGCGAACCTGAAGCTGGTTCGACCTTTCACTTCACGGCAGAATTCGAGGTCGCGGCAGATCAGCACCAGCACGAACCGGTCGAGCTCAGTTCACTTCAGGACCTGCCGGTGCTGGTGGTGGATGACAACTTCACGAATCGCCGTATCCTCGGTGAAATGCTGCATTATTGGCATATGCAGCCATTGCTCGTGGACTCCGCTGCTGCTGCCCGGCAAGCTCTTCAGTTGGCAGCCGAGCAGCATCATCCGATCCGGCTGATTCTGCTCGACCACCATATGCCCGTCGAAGACGGACTGCATTTTGCCGAAAGCGTGCAGGGTATCGTAAAACGCGACCACTGTCCGATCATCATGATTTCATCAGGTTCTTCAGTGATCGATGCCGATCTGTGCGAAAAATACGGCATCAGCCGATTCATGACCAAGCCGGTGATCGCTTCGGAACTGCTTAACGAGGTGCTTCGCCAGTTCGGTCGATACATGAATGTCAAGCCTGTACAGTTACCGAGCGTGGCCGCACTTCCCAAAGTAACACCACGTCGTGTGCTGCTGGTCGAGGACAATGCAATCAACCGTCGCGTCGCCCTTGGCCTATTGAACTCGCGAGGACATCAGGCTGTCGTGGCAATGAACGGACAGGAAGCTGTCGATACACTGGCCGGCCAGGAATTTGACGTCGTCCTGATGGACATGCAGATGCCGATCATGGACGGATACGAAGCAACAGCCGAGATTCGCAGACGTGAACGACAGATGGGTGGCCATATCCCGATCGTCGCGATGACGGCTGAGGCCCTCAAAGGAGACCGGGAACGCTGTCTGGCAACGGGTATGGACGACTACGTTTCAAAGCCCATCGCCCCCGAGGCCATGTATCGTGCCATCGAGCAATTTCC
>JAYVNW010000230.1:0-3340 GCA_043758225.1 Candidatus Kuenenia sp.
GAAGGATTTGGACCGTTCAAAGCAATGGGGGCATTCATCTGTGCAGTCATCCTTGCGTTATTATTTCAGACGACATGGTATTTGATTCGCATTCGTCTGTTTTCGTGGGTTCGTCCCTTCGACGCATTGCGGCAGATGCGGGATTCACTTGTGATGGCCTTTTCGACAGGCAGCTCAACCGCCACAATGCCTGTGACGTTCGCATGCCTGAAAGACAAAGTCGGGGTCCGTGAAGAATCCGCCAGTATGGGCGCATTGGTGGGCGCGAACTTCAACAATGACGGCACGGCACTCTACGAGGCCATGTCAGCACTGTTCATTTCTCAAATGATCGGTCAGAACCTTTCCGTCAGCCAGCAGTTGATCGTCATTCTGACATCAATCATTGCATCTGTTGGAGCCGCTGGAATTCCGGAAGCAGGACTAGTCACTATGACGCTGGTCTTTACTGCCGTCGGCCTTCCGACTGAATACATTGCGTTGCTGCTGACAGTCGACTGGTTCCTCGACCGATGTCGCACCACGATCAATGTCCTTGGCGATGTTAACGTGAGCTGCCTGCTGGACGGAAAAACGCGACAGTCCGTCTCAGCGATGGGATCGGTAACAATTCCAGCTGAAGGCTGACACGGGCACCAGGCTTCGCCTATTTGGCGTCGCACTTTGTGCGATGTGCTCTCCACGAGTTGTCGTCGCGGAATTCCAGAGTTAAACTGATCGCGGATGGAAATGATGAATTTCCTCGGCGAGAGTGAGAAGTATGTCCCTTGATCCACCGCATTTACACAACACATCGGGAGACTCACATCCCTCGCTCGCCGCCGAACCCCTCCCGCAAGCGAAGTTTAAACTTGAGTCCGCTTGACCAACGCAATAACAAATTGCACATGCGCCTATTCGAAATCGTCTCCCTTTAGAAAGCCCCCCGGCGCATGTATCTGGCAGATACGAACCAGAAAACAATTGTTGATCGCGTCTCCGCAATCGTGCAATCTTCAATTTCCCCAAATGCAATTGCAACAGATGCCAACGCGACGTTTCCAAAAGCGTCAATTCAGGCACTCGCTGATGCAGGATTCTTTGGGCTGACGTTGCCGAAAGACGTCGGCGGAATGGCGCAACCACCACGAGTATTCACGGCAGTCGTCGAAGAAATCGCTCAAGCCTGCGCCTCAACGGCGATGATCTACGTCATGCATATTTCAGCGACACAGGGCATTTTGAATTCAAAGACACTGGGGAGTCGCGAAAATTTAGTGCGTGACATCGCAAGCGGAAATCACCTGACGACGCTCGCCTTTTCCGAGCGTGGTTCCCGTAGTCAGTTCTGGGCACCTGTGTCGAAGCTGATCGCAAACAAGGACGGCGATGATTTTACAACGAACGCCATCAAATCGTGGATCACGTCGGCTTCCCACGCATCGTCCTACGTTTCAAGCGTACAGAAACCCGATGCCGAATCGCCAATGGAAGTCACCGTGTATCTTGCCCGTCCAGATGCAAAAGGAGTTGAAATTGGAACGGGGTTCAACGGTCTAGGTTTGCGCGGCAATGATTCAGTCCTGGTCACATTCAATGAAATGCCTGTCGCTAAAAGCGATTTAATGACAGAACAGGGCAAGGGTGCCTCACTGATGCTGGAAGTCCTGCTGCCGTGGTTCGCCATCGGTACAGCTGCGATGGCAAACGGATTGTGCAGAGCTGCCGTCAGTGCAACTGCGGCGCATCTGTCAGCAACTGGATTTGAGCACACCAACAGCCAACTTCGCGACCTTGCGAATCTCCGGAGCCGCCTGGCTGACATGAGTGTCCGTACTGAGCAATCACGAGCGTTGTTGGCGCATACGGTCGGATCGATGGAAATGCCAACAGAGATGACTCCGTTTTACGTTTTACAGTCTCGCCTGGCTGCGATCGAAGCCGCGGTCGATGTGACTGACCTTGCCATGAAAGCCTGCGGCGGAGCGGCGTTTTCAAATCATCTGGGAGTTGAACGACTCTTCCGAGACGCACGTGCAGGCTGGGTCATGGCACCGACCGCCGATCATCTCCGCGATTTCATCGGCCGCGCACTCACTGGGATGCCGCTGTTCGGTTGATTGCGATATTTACGTTTAACATTCTGCAAAAAACAGGACTCACATGCCGTTTGACACAATCATTCTACTTGGTGCCGTGGCCTACGATCCCAAAGTTGTTTCGATCTGGGAAGGCATTCGCGACTACTTCAACTCCTCCGACGCGCCTTTCGATTTTGTTTTATTCTCGAATTATGAGCGACAGGTGCAATCGCTGCTTGCCGGTCATATCGACATCGCGTGGAATACCCCGCTGGCTCACGTTCGAATTCAGCATCACACAAATGGCAAGTCGTTGTCTCTTGGTATGCGAGATTCTGACCAGGATTTTCACAGTAGATTGATCGTGCGAACCGATTCAGGAATCCGCAGCCCAAAAGATCTGGCTGGAAAAAGACTAGCCGTTGGAAGTGCAGATTCGACGCAGGCCAGAATCCTGCCGTTGCACTTTCTCCAGGAGTGTGGCGTAAGAATGGACAAAGTTGAACTCTTGTCGTTCAACACTGACGTCGGAAAGCATGGCGATACGGGAAAAAGTGAGCTGGAAGTCCTGGACGCTCTGCGACGCGGCGACGCCCACGCAGGTACAGTGGGCGACTTGATCTGGGTGATGGAACAAGCGGCCGGACATGTCGATACGAGTCTGTTAAAATCGATTTGGACGTCGCCGCCGTTCGATCATTGCATGTTCGACGCACTGCCGACACTGGATAAGGGGAAAATCGAACGATTCAAATCTGCACTGTTCGAAATGACCTGGAACAATCCTGATCATCGACGACTCCTGGAACTGGAAGGCCTGAAACAATGGCTGCCACCTCGAGAAGAAGGTTATGATAGCCTGCGAGCCGCTGTCGCGGAGCAGGGCTATCCGCTATGAATAA
Organism: Candidatus Kuenenia sp.; assembly: GCA_043758225.1. Taxonomy (GTDB): domain Bacteria; phylum Planctomycetota; class Planctomycetia; order Planctomycetales; family Planctomycetaceae; genus SXXK01. The sequence goes on from JAYVNW010000230.1 coordinate 2,963, forward strand.
TGAAACCGCTAACAACAGTAATTCCACGATTGCCGTCGCCATTGATGCGGGCGACTTGCCTGTCGGTGGCGGATTGCTGGCGATCATCCGTCCGGCTCTGCTGCTGTTGGAACCTGGCGGAGTTCTGGCGATCAATTCCTGTTATGAAAATCTTCAGGACGACCTTTCCGTTTGGTGCAAAATCAAGCAACATGATTATCTCGGACACGAACCAGCACCTGTGGCGACAGACCAACCGACTCACACGATCAGGCATTTGATTCGCCGAGGCAATCTGTCAGTATCTCTGGGCGACCGTGAAACCGGCGTGCGGCTGGAATCCGTCAACGGCAGACTCAGCGCGGACGCTGTCCTGTCCGCTGTGCCAATGCCGGAAAC
>JAYVNW010000231.1:0-4417 GCA_043758225.1 Candidatus Kuenenia sp.
GGCGATTGGTCCTGGGGATTATTTTCTGCTGGGCTGGCTGCGGCTGCGGAAGTTTACGTGGGTGCTGTTTCCGGTGATCACGGGCGTTTTCACTTTGCTGACAGTGATGGTTGCCAATGCCTACATGGGAAGCGAAGACACTGGCGGCAAACTGGTGATCACAGATCTTGTTGGTAATGGAATTCCCGTGCGGCAGACCACACTGGAAACTCTCTACTACAGCGCTCAGGCGAATGTGGAGAATGAACACAAGAGCGAACTTGTTGTGCTTTCCGAAGATAACTTCAGCAATCTGGATTATTACAACCAATACAACCGCCAGCCGCAGGCTCAGGATTCGCCTCTCAGCTACAGCGGCCACTTTCCGCAAAACTACAGTGTCAGCCATCGCGTGCAGCAATGGTCGCCGGTGTCACTGCGAACGCTGTCGCTGGAGCCACAGGAATCTCAGGTTCCGCCGATCGACTGGGATGATGTTTCGCTGGTGACGACAGTCGAAGGCAACATCAAACTGAAGACGACGCTGAATCAGTATGCTGCGGAATTTAAAAAAAAATCGCCAACGCCAGATCAGGTTCAGTGTCATGCGACAGTCTATCATGGAAGCGACACAGCGTATCTTGCTGGCGTTCTGTTGAGCGTTCCACAACAACAGCTGAATTTCAATCGCGGCTATCTAAATCAGCAGACTTACTATCACGATCAGCAAGGAGCAGTGGCAGCAATGCTTGGCAATATTCCTACTGTTAAAACCGCCAGTGAAAACTTCTTCGGGGTTGTCAGTCAGGTGGCCCCGGAAGGTGCGGGTTCGCTGGAAGATCTCGCATTCCTTGATAGTTCAGATCCTTCTCAATGGGCATTGGTGATTGTGGAACAACAGGGCGAAAATTTCCGTGTGTTCAGGAAGTTGTATGTGGTGAAGTAAGTGATGAAGGGGTTTTATAGATTTTTGTCGATCAAAACGATCGGAGTCCAAACAGACTTCTTGTGTGGCCCCGCTGGCTTTACGCCAACGGACCAGGGTTTGGCAACTAACGATGCCAGACCAGGCGAAGCGGTCCCCATCCGACCTTGCGTCGGTGGAAGCCCGGTTTGGCAACTCGCAATCGCAAGGCGTTTGAGTCAAGGGAAAACGTTGCTCAAAGTTGCCAAACCCGGCATCCACTGGCATGAAGCCAGCGGGGGTCAAAGCGTCCGTTTGATTTTTAAGTAGTTGCAAAACCTAGTGTCCACCGGCATGAAGACGGTTGGGGACTACGAAACTCGAAAACGCAAAGTCGCCACGCAACGTTATGTCTCAATTCACTACCATTCCTTTAATCCACCACCAAAAGAATCATCATGTCAACGCCAATCGCGAATCATGCGACAATTCCAGTGAAGCCGAAACCGCTGGCGATTTGCATTCGTGATCTGCGAGTCAACTACGGCAAGTTCGAAGCGGTGAAAGGGATCTCGCTGGATATTCCCCATGGCGAAGTTTTTGGATTCATCGGGCCAAACGGGGCCGGCAAGTCATCGACGTTCCGCGTCCTCGCAACGTTGCAGCCAAAGTTTCGTGGCATGGCCCTTGTCTGCGGTTTGGATGTATTGAGTCAACCGCAGCAGGTGCGTGATGTGATGGGCTTTGTGCCGGATTTTTTTGGAGTCTACGAAGACCTGACTGCGTTGGAGTACCTACATTTCTTCGCGGCGGCGTACAAGCTGCCGATGGCCAAACGCAAGGGAACAATCGACGATGTGCTGGCCTTGACCGACATGACACACAAGGCCGATTCCCCGGTGGATGGTCTTTCGCGCGGGATGAAGCAGCGTCTGGCACTGGCTCGAGTTCTGTTACATGATCCAAAAGTGTTGCTGCTGGATGAGCCGTCAAGTGGTCTCGACCCGCGCGCCCGCATTGAAATGCGGGAACTGCTGAAGGCCCTGCAGGAGATGGGCAAGACGATCATCATCAGCAGTCATATCCTGCAGGAACTCAGCCAGTTGTGTACTCGCATCGGAATCATCGAACTCGGACAAATGGTGGCTCAGGGATCGCTGAATGAAATCTATCAGAAGCTGCAGCTAATGCGGGTTGTGCATGTGCGTATCGAAAATGCTGCGCCAGACTTGCTGGATCGCGTCCAAAAGATTCCTGGTGTTGGTTCCGTGGAAACACAGGTCGATCGATGGGCGATTAAGTTACACGAAGATCAAATGTCCATTGGCGATCTGCATCAGGCACTCGTCGAGCAGAAAGCTCGGTTGACAATGTTTCAGCCCGAAGCCATGGATATGGAAACAGCCTTCATGAAGCTGACTGAAGGGAAGACGGTGTGAACATCCGGGACATTATTCCTGAACTTCCATTGTTGCGGCGCGAGCTGACCGAGCTCTCGAGTCGAAGACGAACGTACGTGATTCGATTTGTTGGTGCGATCGTTGTCTTGTCCGTAGTGCTTGTCTACTACAGCATGATCGTGTCATCCATTAATTCCGGAAGCTACGGCTATGCTTCTTTTAGCAGCGGTAATCCGAACCGCATGTTTGGCGCGGGTGGTGCGATCTTTACGGGGATTGTGCCGATTCTGTTTATCTCGGTCCAGCTTCTGATGCCCGCATTGATTTGCGGTTCGATCACGATCGAGAAAGAACGAAACACCATCGGGACGTTGTTCGTCACGCGATTGACGCCGATGACCATCGTGCTGGAAAAGCTTGGCAGCCGTCTTGTGCCGATGTTTACGTTTTTACTGTTGACGTTTCCGGTGCTGGCGTTCGTTTACTCATTGGGAGGTGTGGAAACAACGTTGCTGTTAGGCACGATGTGGCTGCTGTTTTGCGAATGTCTGCTGTATGCCAGCATCGGATTGCTGTGCAGTTCCTGGTTCGCTACAACCGTGTCGGCGTTCATTTCGTCGTACATGCTCACGGGACTACTGGTGGTGTTGAGCGTCTTGTTGATGGAAGAATCTGAGAACGTTCGGCTGACACCGTTTTTTCTTTGGTTACAGATATTTCGAGGGACTAATAGTGGCTACGGAAACAGTTTTCTCCTGTTGCCGGAATCCGGTGGTTTACGGCAAACGATCGGCCAACTGATGTTCGTCGGTGCCACCACTTTGCCGTCGCTGTTTATGACCGCAATACTTGTGTTGCTGGCTCGCGTGTTTCTCATTCGTCGTGCCTTTGTTTCTTCTTCATCTGTGCTGCTCAAACTGTTTAAGATTGTTGATGGTTTCTTTACGCGGCTCAATGATCGCACAACCGGTGGAGTCGTGCTGATGAAGGACTATAACAGCCTGCCGTTGTTTGATCCCGTAGCGTGGCGTGAACGATCAAAGAAAGCGTTGGGTAAGGCCCGATACTTATTTCGTATTCTTGTTGTTGTAGAAGGCCCCACATTGTTCATTTGTGTCGGCGCCGCGACGTTGTCTGAGCGGACTGATTTTTCCGGCCTGCGAGGTTTGCTGCAACTTGTGTGGGTGGTTGCTGCCATGATTCTGGCGATGAAAGGGGCGACAGTCATTTCGGCAGAACGTGTTCGCGAAACACTCGAAGCCCTGCTTTCGACACCGCTCACAGCAACGGAAATCCTGACCCAAAAAATCGCAGGCATGAAACGCCTGATGATTGTCCTTGCTATCCCGGTACTGAGCGTTCATTTCACGCTTCTGTTGTTGAATGTTGATTTGCGATCATTGGTTTCCAGTGCCTCGTTCAAACTGATTTTCTGTGTCGTGTGGTATTCAGCAAGTTGTGTGCTGACAACATTTCTGACGATGCATATTTTGTCCTGGCTGGCAGTATTGCTGGGACTTCGTTCTCAATCGCAATCTCGATCGGCCATGACGGCAATTTGTCTGATTGCTGGTTGGGTGCTGGTTTCTACGTTTGCATGTCAACCTAGTGGATTCGTATTCGAAGCGATCAGCGCCACAGGACATAAAATAGCGGGAATCGATGTCTGGCTTCGAGGCCGGAACGAAGAGTCGCTGGAACAACAACGAGTAAATTCTGTTGCGGCAGCATTGTGCTGTATGATGCGACCCGATGGCGGGATTCAGGCGAATGAGGCGGTTTTGGTCTGCGTTGGCAATCCGTACGTCGATAAGCAGGCTCTTTATTACGATACTTCCAGATCACTGAAAACTGCCTTGATTGTTTCAGCCTTTGTATTTGTTTGGCAACTCATGCTGCTGTGGGTTCTCAAGGCTGTCACACTTCGCCTTGCCCCCAGATTGCTGGGACGCGTTGATCAGAAGCCTCGCGACACAGAATTGGAATCGCAATGGTTACCGTCAATCCCGGCGATGGGATCGGAGGTTATCGCATGAATATGCGATGTCTCCGAATGATTTGCAGTCTGCTCTCTTTTTACCGTTCTGTCGCAGGATTTCCGACGGATAGATGGTTGGGATTCCGTGTTCTGCTG
>JAYVNW010000232.1:0-4171 GCA_043758225.1 Candidatus Kuenenia sp.
ATCCTGCTGAATCAATCTCAGTCAACCGGTATGATGACATTTCGTCGCCTGCTTTTTCTGGAGAACGTATTTGACCTCGGCGAGCTTGTCGTCCGCGACGCGATGCGTCCGCGTTCACAAGTCCGATGCATGACAACAGACAATTCGTGGCAAGAGAACCTGCAAATTGCCCGTCGTTACAGGTTCAGCCGCTACCCACTGCTTGAAGGCGACGGTGCAAATCCTATCGGCAGCGTGCATCTGAAAGACGTTCTATTTGCAGGCGAACACGGTGACGATCTGAACGCCCTTCTGCGTCCGCTACTTACCGTCACGGAAACAGCATTGCTGGAGTCGGTCCTGGCTGAAATGCAGAAAAAACGAATTCACGCCGCGATCGTGAAAGATGCCAAAGGAGTCTGGACAGGTTATTTGACGCTGGAAGATATCATTGAAGAAATCGTCGGAACCATTCGCGACGAGTTTGAAGATGAAGAGCCAATCCATCTTTCGGATTCGCTGCTCGAAGACCGTGTGCACTTGCACATTGAAGCCGAAAGTACGATCGAAGCAGTTCGCATCGCCCTTTCTCGTATGAGACGAGAGTCCCTGCCGATCCCGGCAGAACAAATCATTCGAGCTGTCGAAGAACGCGAGCGACTGATCGAGACTTATCTTGGCCACCATCTCGGGATGCCACACGCTCGTTTACCCGGCTTACAAAAAGCGATCGTGCTGGTAATTCGTTCAGAAAAAGGTATTCCTTACCGAGGTACGATAGAACGCGCACACTTATTGTTCGTGCTTCTGACACCTACAGGTCAACCTCGCGTCCATCAGCGTCTGCAGGCGATCATTGCAACGTTGCTGGATGAAAGTGAATTCATCCCCGAGCGTCTTCGCACAGCCAAATCTCCCGCCGAAGTGTTGGATATTCTTCGAACAGGCGAACAAGCTACCTTGGATTAGTCTGACATACGAATTCCACTGGCCGACTTAGCAGATCGCAGTGCAATTCAACGCTTTCCATGATCCAATGACCACATTCTCGTGTCTTCCGTGAGACCAGATGCGTACCAGTTGACCCGTGTCGCCCGGTCAGGTCCAATTCGCGCGGGGAATGCCTGTGATTTAAAACTGCTGAATGGAACCGTCCCGAAATGTCTCGACAGATTCTTGTGACTGCTGCGTTGCCATACGCAAACGGACATATTCATATCGGCCATCTTGTGGAATATATCCAGACCGATATCTGGGTGCGATTCCAGAAACTGCGTGGTAACCGTTGCATTTTTGTCTGTGCCGACGACACGCATGGTACGGCGATCATGATCCGAGCTCGCCGCGAAGGCCGTTCGGAAGTAGCAGTCATCGCTGACATGCGCGAAGCACACATCCGCGACTTCGGTGGTTTTCAAATCGAATTTGACAACTACGGCAGTACGAACAGTCCGGAGAATCAGGAACTTTGCAATAAAATTTGGGCTTCCATCCGCAATGCCGGATTGGTCAAAACCAAAGATGTCGCACAGCTCTACGATCCAGTGGCCGGGACATTTTTGGCCGACCGTTTCGTCCGCGGCACGTGCCCGAAATGTGGAGCCGAAGATCAACCCGGAGATAACTGCAGCAGATGCGGCGCAGCGTATACACCGGCAGACCTCAGGAATCCAAAGAGCACGCTCTCCGGTGCGATTCCCGAAACGCGAACGGCCGAACATCTGTTTATTGAACTGGAACAACTCCACGATTTTCTGAATGAGTGGACTCAGGACGGCACGCACCTGCAAACCGAAGTCGCCAATTATCTCAAAGGCCATTTTCTCGGTGAACCATTGCGTGATTGGGACGTCTCGCGTCCGGCCCCTTATTTTGGGTTTGAAATCTCCGACAAACCAGGCCACTACTGGTACGTCTGGTTCGACGCGCCGATTGGCTATATGGCGTCAACTCAGGAATGGTGCAATAAGAACCACGAAGATTTGAATCACTGGTGGCGAAGTGATTCCAAGGCGGAAATCCACCACTTCATCGGCAAGGATATCACGTACTTCCATACACTGTTTTGGCCCGGCATGCTAAAGTCGGCAGATTGCAACCTGCCAAAGAAGGTTCATATCCACGGCTTCCTCACTGTCGCCGGTGAGAAAATGTCGAAGTCCAAAGGCACGTTTGTCATGGCTTCAACTTTTCTCAAGCATCTGCCACCGGGTGCATTGCGATACTATTACGCCAGCAAACTGGGAACCGGTCTGGACGACATCGACATGAATCTCGACGAGTTCGTGTCGCGATTCAACAGCGATCTTGTTGGTAAGGTTGTCAATCTTGCTTCGCGTTCGGCCGGCTTTCTCGCCGGTCAGACGCTCAGCGATACCTATCCGGACGACGGCGGCCTGTTTGCAGCCGCTGCCGAAAAGGGCGAGCAGATTGCCACTTACTACGAAGACTGTAACTACAACGCAGCAACGCGGGAAATCATGGCGCTGGCGGACAAAGCAAACAAGTTCGTCGATGATCGCCAGCCGTGGGTGATTCGCAAAGATCCCGCCAAGGCCGACGAATTGCGGGATGTTTGCACCATTACGCTCAATCTGTTCCGGCAAATTGTCACTTACCTTGATCCCGTTCTTCCCGGCCTCGCCAAACAGACTGAAGGACTTTTGAACCGGCCAATTAAAAATTGGTCAGAATCTCAAACACCGCTGACAGGAACGCTTGTCAGTCCATTCACGCACTTAATGAAACGCATAGAAACGAAACAGGTTGAAGCAATGATCGAAGACAGTAAAGAAGACATGGCCGCTGAACAGGCCGTTGCACCGGCCGCTCCGGAAACCCCTACCGTCACATTTCACGCTGCAGACACGTGGAAAGATGCGGGCGACGCATTGGCGAATGAAGCACTGGCCGACGAATGCACGATCGACGATTTTGTGAAGATCGATCTGCGAGTCGCGCGTATCATTGAGGCGAATCACGTTCCAACGGCCAACAAGCTTTTGCAACTCACGCTCTCACTTGGTGGCGGAGAAACTCGCAACGTATTTGCCGGGATTAAAGCGGCCTACAAGCCGGAAGATCTTGTCGGACGTCTGGTCATTTGCGTCGCCAACCTGAAACCTCGCCAGATGAAGTTTGGCCTCAGCCAGGGCATGGTCTGCGCCAGCGGCAGCGGGGGATCTGAAGTCTTCCTGTTGTCACCTGATGCCGGGTCTGTTCCGGGTCAGCGTGTGCATTGATGTCGTCACAACACCCTTCCCGCATGGGACATCCGCATGAATCGGCAACCGCCCCCAGCGCGCCGCCGATTTATCAGTCCACCGCATTTGACGTAGGTGACCTTGATATTTTGCAGGGAATTCATTCCGGCGCGATCAAGGGCGACATCTATACGCGGGATAGCAATCCGAACCACTCGGCACTGGCAGAATCGATCGCAACACTGGAAGGTGCCGAAGCAGGAGCGGTCTTCGCCTCTGGCATGGGCGCGTTGGGCAGTATTTTTCTGACACTGGCATCAACTGGTGATCACGTCATTCTGGCGCGAGCGATGTACGGCAAGACCGTGCAACTGGCGAATCGAATGCAGCGATTCGGCATCACGACTTCGACGTTCGACGCTACTCAGCCGGAAAGTCTGCGCGACGTACTGACCGATAAGACGCGCTTCGTGCTGATTGAAACTGTGTCCAATCCTTTGCTGGAAGTTGCCGACATTCGGGCCATCGCGGACATTTTGCCACCAGAGATTTTGCTCGTCGTTGACAGCACGTTCACGACGCCGGAACTCGTCAAGCCCATTCAGTTGGGTGCCTCGATCGTGATGCACAGCGCCTCGAAATATATCAACGGTCACGGCGACGTGATGCTGGGACTGGCTGCTGGTTCGAAAGACCTAATGAAGCGGCTCAACGGCACCGCGAGCGTGTTCGGACAAAACGCAAATCCGTTCGAATCATGGCTGTGCCAACGGGGATTAAAAACGCTCCCGCTGCGAATGGCCCACATCTGCCGCACGACGACCGAACTCGCACGCGCTCTGAACGGTCATCCCGGCCTGCGTCGCGTTTATCATCCTGCACTGCAAGACCATGCGTCGTATGCGATCGCTCAGCGACTTTATCCATCCGGCACTGGTGGCATTTTGACACTGGAACTGGCTGGCACAGGTCGAGACGCCGTCAACGCC
>JAYVNW010000233.1:0-11617 GCA_043758225.1 Candidatus Kuenenia sp.
TCAAGGCATCAGGGCGTGGCAGATTTCTCGCCAGCAGCCGTTCCGACGGCCGTCGGAGCACCGGGCGCTGGTTCAGGATTGGCTGGCATTTCAACGCTATTTGATGAGCCACCACAGCCGGCGACTGCGGCAGCCGAAAACAAACCAACGATGACAATACACGTGAAAAGGTATCGGTTCATAGACGAAACATTCCCGCCACCATGTTAAAACTCGCCGACTGATTTTCCATCCTGCATCACTGTCAATCGACGGAAAGTCTCTGTATCAATGTTTTTCGAGAGAGCTCGCACAGAGCCATCTGCGAGCGCAAACTGTATGACGCCGGTATGAAAGCTTTCGAACTGATACCAGTTCTGCGTGGCCGTGTTGGAAAGGCCATAAGCCTGCATCATGATGCCGCCACTGATCCAGGAAAAATTGTAGTCGGACCCGCCGGTGACTTCTCCCAACAACAGCGTGTTACTCGTACCGTCGGTGACATCACGGAAGTTGAATTTCGTGCGAGATCCAAAAATGCCCTTCTCCGGTGCCCAGGCATTTGAGAGGTTCCCAAATCCCCCGGCAACACCCAGGTAATTTGTTGGCCCCAATGAAAAATTTGCGGGGCTGAAGGAATAGACTGTAGCACTGCCAAAGTTTGTACCAATTTCGTATGTGTGCATGAGTGCGACCTGTCCCAACTTTCCTACTTCCGTGTCAGAGGGGCATCGGACGGCTGAGAGTTTGGCTTGAGCGACCGCGAACGTTGCGTTGTCGCTGAAGTATCCAGTCTCAGGCAGCGGGCTTCCAGGATTCATTGGATCTGGTCGACGATCAACACCCTTCCAGACATTGATTCTTTCATAGACTACACTCTGTTCAAGCTGCGGCAACAATTGCGGAACGATGCCAGTCCATTGATGATCAAAAAAACCACTTGGCGCGGGCACGACGGTATGTGCCGCACCAAGGTATCCTGCTGGAAACCGGTTGTAAATGTCATGAAAATTATGGCAAGCCAGACCTAACTGTTTTAGATTGTTCTTGCATTGTGTTCGCCGAGCGGCCTCGCGAGCCTGCTGGACGGCTGGAAGCAAAAGTGCAATCAATATCGCGATGATGGCAATCACGACAAGCAACTCAATGAGCGTAAATCCTCTCTGATGAGTGTGGTTGATTTTTTTTACAAAATTCCGGTTCATTGCCCCTGCCTCTAATAAACACTGCGTTATCTGTATCCAGCACTGTGCAAGTTTGCAAGGAGACAATGTGCGACTTCACACGATCTAAAAAAACTTTCAAGCGAAATTGGACTGTACTTGTGCGTCGCTCAAAATGAGCCGCGACCCTTGGTGCATTTCTTCAAGTGTTTTCACCGATTTCTGAACGATTTTCCGAATCTCGATTCAAAAATTGATTTTGTTGAGACAAATCGCTTGCACATATCGACAAACCTCGATAGAAAAATACGACTGTCCAGTGAGTGAACACGGGGTCACGATAGTTTCGGTTTTCTACGCAGGAAAGCCCGGCTTTGCCGCATTGCTGACCACTCACAGGCTCGCAACAGTTTTGGAATACGAAATAGAATTAGATTCTCTCAGACTCGAACCATTCGGTTTTTTAGTAGTATTTTTCAGTCCGGAACGAGGAAAGAATCCTCCCGGGAGGTATTCAAAATTCAATAGCTATTTCCGTAGGCACACATTGCTCGGCACAATGGAAACGCAGACTGGCATGGCAGTTGCTCGCACGGCTTTTCCGAGAAAAGCCATGCAGTCACACTTTCAGTCGTTGATCCAGTATTTTGACTGGGTTTGGTTTTATGAGTTGGCGTGGTTTACTACAGATTTCGCGTGGACTACTTCTTCAACTTCCTAATTGATGCCAGTAGTTCTTCTTTCCTTGTCAGTTTTTTGCTCCGGAGAAAGTTTTCATGAAGAAGTTTACCCGTTTGCCTTCGGGCTCCCCGAATCAGCGTGGCTTCACGCTGATAGAACTCTTGGTGGTGATCGCCATCATTGCTATTTTGATTGCACTGCTGCTGCCTGCCGTTCAGCAGGCTCGCGAAGCTGCTCGCCGAACCCAGTGCAAAAATAATCTTAAACAGCTTGCTCTCGCAGCTCACAACTTCCATGACATCTACAACCGATTTCCGGCCGGCTTTTGTGGTTCTCCTCAGGATGCAAACATCGTCTATGGGGGGAATCAGTGGTTAGGAGTGTTGCCGCAGCTTCTGCCGCAGCTGGAACAACCTGCTTTGTACGGAAGAATTGCAGTTTGGAAGGGTGTGGATCTCCGTCCAAATCCAGCAAGTCCGGGGACTTACATCGCAGAAAAAAACTGGTGGGACGATCAGGTGACAGACGATACGTGGACGATTTCTCAGGCCAAGCTTGCAGCATTTCGATGTCCTTCTGATATTGAATCTGCCACGAGAGGAATTTTTGTTGCACTACACACTTATGTTCTGCCCGCCACACCGAATACTCTGAGATTCACTGGCGGCTACTTTGGCCCCCCGGACAACGTTTCCGGGCAAACCAGCTATCTTGGAGTCGCTGGCGGCGGAAGTAACGTGAAGGGGGCTTGGGAATACAGGAAGGGTATTTTTGGGTCGCGAACAAAGTTTTCATTCCGAGATGTGACCGATGGTACAAGTAACACACTACTATTCGGAGAAGTGACAGCTGGCCCACTCTACGGGCATTCATGGATGGGCGGTGGCTACATGCCAGACGCATGGGGTCTTGCTCAAACAGCTCCACATGAAGGTGACTGGTATCAGTTTGGCAGCTACCATACCGGGATTGTCCAGTTCGGTTTGGCGGACGGATCTGTTCGTTCAGTATCCAAGAATATCGACTTCAGCAACGTCTTCCGCTGGCTCTCTGCAATGAGCGACGGGAACGTAGTTGGAGAGTTTTAGGTAATCTACTTAGCCCAAGTTACCGTCTTTTCTTTTGTGATTTCAACTTGATTCTCCCCGTGTTCTCCTCCGTGAATGTCGTTCCTTGGGTGCGTCGTTGTTAGGAGATTCGCACGAGGCCAATCAACTATTTCCAAGGAACAATTTTCAGTGTCAAAAGTAATAAGAATCTTCACACTCTCTCACCTTGCCCTCGGACTATGTCTGGCTGCTGGGTGCGGTGGTGCCGACAACACAGTTGAGTTGCCAACTAATCCGGCCCCGCCACCCAAAACGGGCCCCGTCGGCACGGATTCGGGCGGCACTGAGGATCCGAGCAACACTGCGGATCCGAATGCTGGTACAACCGCGTTGTCTGCCCCTCCTGCGGTGAACCCTTAGCAGACAGAACAGAAGGCTGACCTACTGTTGCATAGTAGGGACCGTCCTGTTTTTGAGTTTTTCAGCAGCATTTGCCCCGTGAGACACCTATCGTCTTGCGGGGCTTTTTTTGTGTGGGACTTGGATGTTGAATCGTTTGAGAGTTTGAACACTTCGGTAAGAATTGACAAAAGGCACTCTGCATACGTGTTTTTGGATTCACATATCCGTGAAGATTCCGATTTGCCGAGCGAACAAACAAATGCTTGTTACAGATTTCGATGTCACCAGAATGGGAGAATGCAAAATGAATCTATGCCGACGTAACCACCGCTTCGCGATGTTGGCAATGCTTGCTGTCAGTTCTGTGTGGACCAGCAGCCTTTTCGCTGACGACCTCCGTGACGCAGTTCCAGTCGATGCCTATATCGCTGTGTGGGGAACGAACAATCCCGAACGCGAATACATGCTTGAGCCTCAACAGGCCGTCTTCAACGAAATTGAAAAGTCGAAGATCTTCGAAAAGTCTCTGCACATTTTGCAGAGTCATCTTTCTGACGGTGACGCTCAACAGTTCCTGACCATCAAGTCTGTTCTTCAAAACGCCATCGCGCCTGTCGAATGGAATAAGCTTCGCGACGCAAAGGAAGTCGTGTACGCTCAAAAAATGGAAGGCCCGACTGCCTTGCATCTGTTGATGGTGCGTATTCCGGATGGTGGTGCAGAATCGCTGCGACAGGCCATCGAGAATCTATTGACGCTTGCTTCATCCGCTACGAATGGAAAGCTGCCGCTGGCGACGGAGAATGTCTCCGGCGTCGAAATGAAATATCTGCAGATGCCAGCGGAAGTACCGATCACCTTTCAGCCGGCTGTTGGTGTTCAGGGCGACGTGTTTTTGTTCACGACTTCCCTGAAGTTCGCAAAGACTGGTCTCGACCTGCTGGCTAATCCGTCAGCGGAATCCAAATTCGACGATCCTCGCGTTATTGCAGCGTTGCAGAAACTGCCAGCGCCGGAAGACGGACTCGTCTTCGTGGATGGCAAACAGATGATTCAGCAGCTGCATCAGATTCCTGATTTCATCACTCGCATGAGTCAGGGCCAGCCGGATGCGGCACGCATTACCGGGCTGCTTACAGAATTGATCAACGAATGCAGCGTGTTCGACCATGAAATCAGCGTGCAATACACGGAGGGTTTTCAACAACGTACAGCGTCGTTCGGTCAACTGACGGAGAATCTGCGAGACATGGTCATCGGCAGAATGGCTGCGGACCAAAAACCTTTCGAAAACTGGATGAGCTTTGTTCCGGCAAATGCTGTTGGTTTTTCTATCAATGATGGCGTCAATTTGTTGCCGCTCTATGACTGGCTGATGAAGGAAATTCCGGCGCGATTTCCGGAAGTAGGGCCGGCATTGGATCACTTTGCGGCGTTCCAGAACCAGCACGATGTGCATTTGCGGGAAGATATCCTGCAATCGTTTTCTGGTGAATGCGTTTCGATCTCGCTGCCTGGCCCGGTAACGATGCTCGGCAAGCAATCAGACACTGTCTTCATGTTGCGATGTTCTCAACCAGATCACATGGAAGAATTGATTCATCGCGGTATCAATGCGTTGGCAGAAATCCCAGTCGTCGCGCAGCAAGGGCTGTCGATGAAAGATGTTCCGGGCCTGGATGGTTTCCAACAAATTGACTCTGGCGCATTTGCCATGGCGCAGATTGCACCAGTCATTGGTTTCCATGATGGCTGGATGATCGTCGCCTCCAAAGCGTCCGCCGTAAAATCTGTGCTTGCGACAAAAAGTGGTGAGGCCGCCTCCTGGGCGGATGGAGATCGTTTCAAAGAATTCGGACTCTCGATCAAAGGGCCGGTGCGATCGATCAGCTTCACAAACACTGGCGAAAACATCCGTGCTATGTCGCAGACGATGCAGATGCTTGGCACCATGGCCCCAATGGTGCTCGGCGCTGCGCAGGCGGAAGCCGGAGAAGATGCGGGGAAAGCCATCCAGATCGCTCAGCAAGTGCTGGGGCTGCTGCCTTCGGTCGGTCGTATCATCGGAAAACTGGATTTCTACGACGCGACCATGGGAGTGTGCCAACCTGGCACAGAGCCAAATTCCTACATCCGGAATACCGTAACTTTGATTACTCCGCCAGCACCACCGAAGCCGGCAGCTCCGCAGGCTGGCAACTCTGTGGAGAAGAAGTAAACTTCGGAAGGAGCAATTTGGTATCCCAAAGAACATTCCGAAAGCATCCTCATGCATCGCCACATTTTGACTGTCGCTACGATATTTCTGATTGTGGTTTCTTCTGTTTCAGCACAGGAGAAGAAGACACGAGATCAGAAGGTGCGCGAGGATCGTGAGAAGGTGACATCCGAGGGATTCTGGCTCTACAACGATCTACCGCGTGCTTTTGAGGTCGCAAAGCAAACGGGTAAACCAATGTTGGTCGTCCTGCGATGCATTCCCTGTGAAGAATGCGTCAAACTTGACGATGAACTCGTCGATCGTGATCCTGTCCTGCGTCCTCTGCTGGAAAAATTTGTCTGCGTACGTATTGTCTCCACCAACGGGCTCGACCTTTCGCTGTTTCAGTTTGACACGGATCAGTCATTTGCCGTATTCATGCTAAACGCTGATCGGACGATTTATGGCAGATTCGGAACGCGTTCACATCGGACAGACTGGATCGGTGATGTCTCGTTGAAAGGCCTTGCGGACGCGCTCACTGGAGCGTTGGAGCTGCACCAGAAGTATCCGAGCAATGCTGCGGCATTAAAAAGCAAAACTGGTGTGGCTCCTTTGTTTGAGCATCCAGAAGATTACCCTGCATTGAAAGACAAGTTCACCAGCAGTCTGAACTACGAAGGTGACGTCGTGAAGAGTTGCATTCATTGCCATCAGATTGGCGACGCTGTGCGCGACTACTACCGAGCAAAAGGCGAAGTCATACCAGCAACTGTGCTCAATCCGTATCCGCATCCAAAGTCGCTGGGACTAATTCTGAACCCGGATCATCGTGCGACAGTGAAGGCTGTCCAGCCGCATTCCATTGCTGCAGACTCTGGATTCCAGCCTGGTGACAGGATCATGAGTCTCCAGGGGCAGCCTCTGCTTTCCATGGCCGATCTGCAGTGGGTACTACATGCAACGTCACCGGAAGGCGGCGATCTGAAAGCGATTGTCAGTCGCAACGGGACTGATGCGGAAGTCACCATAAATCTCCCGGCAAAGTGGCGAGAACTGGATGACATTTCGTGGCGAGTCAGCGCGTGGGGACTTCGACGCATGGTGACCGGTGGCATGTTGCTCGTCCCGGTAGAAAATGAAGAACGGGGCAAAGACGGAATTCCGTCGCAGGGCATGGCACTGCGTGTAAAGCATCTGGGCCTGTATGCTCCTCATGATGCAGCAAAGAAGGCAGGCTTCCAGAAGGATGATATTGTCGTCGCTTATGATGGCCGCAATGATTTGCTCACCGATTCAGATGTGCTGCGACATGGCGTGACTCAACATAAACCTGGCGATGAGATTCAACTGGAAGTGATTCGCAATGGCGCACGTCGAACTCTCGAATTGCCGATGCAGCCATAGCCGGAAAATACTTCAGTGACCACTGAACGCCAATTTATTCGCGAACTGCAATCGCAATTCCCGAATCGCGCGCCGGTGCTGATTGGTATTGGTGACGATGGTGCAGTCCTCGATGTCACTGCAGATAGACAACAGGTTGTCGTGACTGATCTGTTACTGGACGGAGTGCATTTTGATCTGAAAGTGACGTCGCCGTTTCTGGCTGGACGCAAGGCGATGGCGGTAAATCTCAGCGACCTTGCGGCCATGGGCTGTCGTGCAACGGCGGCGTTCGTCTCACTTGCAATTCCACGTCACGGTATCGATCCATCGCAGGATTTTCTCAGCGAACTGTATCGTGGCATCCAGCAAATGACCGACGAATTTCAATTCACACTGGCAGGGGGCGACACGAACTCGTGGAACGGACCGTTCGCAATCAATGTTTGCCTGACCGGCGTTCCATTTTCCGGACGAACATTCCTCCGTTCCGCTGCAGAAGTTGAGGATGCCATTTTCGTGACTGGACCTCTCGGAGGAAGCCTGCGTTATGGCCGCCATTTGTCGTTCATGCCTCGCCTGCAGATTTCCGAATGGCTGGGTCAAACCGTGCAAGTGCATGCGATGATGGATGTTTCGGATGGATTGTCACTGGATCTGCATCGCATGATGGAAGCCAGTGGCACCGGTGCGGAGATTTTGGAGTCTGCAGTTCCAATTCACTCGGACGTTCCGAAGGACGAGTCTATCACTCAACGCCTGTCTGCTGCATTGAGCGACGGTGAAGATTTCGAACTGCTGTTTACCGTTGATCAGTCCAACGCCACAATGTTGAGTCAGGCGGCTCTTAACGCTGATATATCCGTCTATAAAATCGGGCGCGTCAGACATGACACAGGCATCGATCTCGTCGATAGTCACGGGAACCACCGCAAAATGCCAGCCTCTGGTTGGCAACATGAAATCTAATGGAAACAACATCGTCGCTTACTGCTTCGGTGCGTCGCCAAACACATTCTGTCTTTCAAGCGGCAGTTGAAATCCATCAGAAATGCGTGTCATGTAGAGTCCTCGACAGAGCCACCAGAACGTCGACATGGCTTTGGCCGGTCCGAGGTCCTTTTCCAGCGTATGATAGTCTTCCGCACTCAGCGTCCACGGAGCTTTACTGAGTTTTCGTGCATACGCGTAAGATCGCTGTTCTTCGGCCGGAAATGCGGACCAGTCATCGCTGGCCAATTTGCGAGTCCGATCGGCGACGCCTTCCTTATCCAGCCCGGCAACTTCCAGCAGCATCTCGCAATGTCCCATGCAGTAGTTGCATTCGATCGTGCGGGTCTGAATCCAGAAAAGGCTCTCTTCGAAGACTCGGTCGCCTGGCAGTTCGGCCCACATGGTGCGAGTCGCAATGCTCCACGGAATCTGCAACTCGGCCGCATAACCGTATGTCATCAGACTCCAGACGATTCGCGTCGGTCGAATGGCCATCGCTGGCGGAAGTTTGCCCTTCACGTCGTCCCATGATGGAATCGGCAATCGCGGTTTGCGATTTCGCTGAGACTCCAAGCGAGACTGCAATTCGTCGAACGAAACGGCTGCCCAGTCGCCGTCATTGCTGATGAGATCCTTTCCAGCCGTTTGCAGCGAAGGCCGTTCTCCCTGCGGAGGCATCAGTGATGCCATCTGCAGGGCACCTTCGACAAATTCCACATCAAGTGGTGCCAGTGGACCAGCGGCTTCCAGCGGCAGATTCAGGCCGAGCACAATTCGATCCTGAAAATTTCCATACGCTGCCAGCAGCACCATCGAGGCCACCTGGCTGTCCCCAAACTGAGCCTGCATCTCCGCGAACAACTCATCAGAGATCGTTGGCGCCGCAACGGTAAGAAGCCGAGCGAACTCCAGCGGCTTGCGATCGGCTTCCGGCCAGGCTGCTGGATCTTCCGCAAGGGCTGTGATGTCGGCAGCGGTCGCTCCGGCTCGTTTCAGGTCGGCAATGGCGTAGGCTTTCGAGTACTCACAGTGATTCGCATCGGCGATGATCCATCGCATTTTCGCTCGCAGGATGGGATCGACAGGACTTTTCGTGCGATGAGCGAAATCCAGTTCGAGCATCGCGGCGGCAGTACGAGGTAAATGAGTCGCGAAGGCTCGAGCCCACGATGGCAGCGGCTGGCCAGAACCAGAAATCGCCTTCGGAAGCAGCTTCCACGCTTCAGCGTCATTGGGAATCGCCACGGCCGCTTTCTTGCTTGCCTCTTCCAGTGTCAACATCAGGAGCGCCTGTTCCATTTCTTCAGGTTTGAATCCAAACGGCCCACGGCCACTTTTGTACGCGACTCGTCCGTTCGTGTCGATGACGTAAAGTCGAGCTGGCATTCCGCTGTAAGCATTTCCAACTGTGTCGTTGATGTGATCGATAAGCAGCGGCATCGACGGGTTCAACTTCGCCGCACATTGTTCGGCCACCGTTTGACGCTCTTCGAAGGTCGTTGGCTGAGCAACCGAGACGCCTGCTTTGTCGTTCGACTTCATCGCCCAACCGTCGGTAGGATGAGCTTCTCGAACATAAACCATCAGAAAGTCGGCGTTGTCTGTCTGACGTTCTCGCACAGCTTCGACGGCCGGATAGGTGGATCGAAACGGACCGCAGGTGAAGTTGCCAAAGACCAGAACCATCGGCTTCTTGCCAATTCGATCGGACAAACGAATCGGTTCACCGCCGCCCAACGGACGCAGCTCAAAATCAGGAGCCACGTCATCAACGTTTGGACCTTCCTGCAGCGAACCAATTTCTCCAGCCATCAGTCCCTTGATCAATGTCTCTTTGCCTGGCATGTCGCCCGGCGAGAACCCGCTGCCCGGCGGAATGAGCGCATCGCGAAGCTGCTCTGAGCGAATCGTGTCGCCATCGCCCGCGAGTTTCTCAAAGAACGTCTGCCATTCTTCGGCGGTCAGTTTCCCATCTCCACTGGGATCGATGCGGCGGAACATCCGACCAATCATGTACGACTGTCGAACCCACGGATTGCTGTCAGACCAGTCCAGGTCGGAGCTGGAGATGCTGTCGTCTCGATCTCGGTCGAGCGCCTTGAAGATCGCCGGATCGCCCTGAAACTTGTCCTTCGGCAACGATTCGTCCGTAGCAATGCCATTATGTTCGGCCAGCCATTTCCATGAGAACCGACTCTTCGCCGGACCAAACCAGCCGTTTGTTCCATCCAACTGCCCATCGTTAGCAATCACCAGATACATCGCCACTGCCTCGGGCATTTCCTTGCCTTCATATGCCGCTTGAATTTGTTCGGTTGTGTATTTCAGGAGTTCCGGGCCAGGCGCGGGCGGTTCCTCGGGTATCGGTCGTGTCGCCGCGACGGACTGTTGGAGCGCGCTGACCGAGTGAGTTGACTCCTGAGCAAATGTCATGCTGAAGGGAGCCAGAGTGAATACCGCAGCAATGCTGATCCATCGGAACATATTAGTTTCTCCTAAGGCAGGTCGAAAGGAACGCACTCCGTCAGCGACACTTATTTTGTCTAAACGAATGTCGTTCGAAAGATTGTTGGAATCAGACATTCTCAGTTGTCAATGTTTGCGTTCGAAGGGGCTAACTCATCAAACTTGATCTTACGCGTGATTTGTGGTGCGAGGTCGCCTTCGGGAAGAATCCGAGCTGGCTTACCATCGATTTCAGCGTATGCAATATTCATGTGGTTCACGGGAGTCGTGGACTTTGCATCTGCGAATCGAAATTGACGACCTTGGTTGAGCCAGACGCGGCGTGGAGTTAACCCGGTCAACCATCGAACATGCCCTTTTCCGTCTGGTGCATCCGCTTCAACCACGTCTGCCGATATCCATCCATATCCGGGCACGTAATACTCGACCCAGCATCGATAGCCCGGATCAACCCATTGACCGGAGTTCTCCTCAGGCAGTCGATATCCCATATTCAGACGAGCCGGAATCCCACGAGCGCGCGCCAACGCAACAAAAAGAGAGTTCAGGTCCGTGCAGCATCCGCCGCCCTGAGCCAGACAAGCCTCTGCGTCACCAAGTCCACAACGCGGCATTGTTGGATCTTTGGAATAGGAATAATGATCGACGGATTGGGCAATATGTTTCATAATCTGTATCGCCTGTGTAGCGATATTTGTCTCCTGCCCACAGACTTCATCTGCGATTGTCTGAACCTTGCTGGTCACGGCCATGTACAGTGCATCCTTAGCAAGGTGCTCGGACAACATTGATCGCTCCAACTCTGACAGAGGCTGAACATGTTCGGGATCGATTTGAGTGTAGACTGCTGCTCGTGAAACGGTGTATTCAAGCAGGAATTCGAGCTCCGTTGTTTTTGGATTTGTGATTCGAGAATGCAGAAACTTACCGGGTCTGTCATTATCCTGCACAATTTTATAATCACCGGGGACTGAATTTTCGTTGAGACTCAACACCTTTTGATGCACGTCGTCGGAGGGAATTGCGATCCAAATCAACACTTCTTTTGCACCTTCTGGGATTTGGTCCAGTTTCACATTTTGCTGAACGGTAAACGTCACCGTTCCTTCTTTCATCGCAGCCAGCTCTGATTTCTGCTTCAGAAAGAATTCTTTACTTTCCAAACGCAAACCGGGCAACCCAAAATCCTGAGCAAGAGCATTGGATGAAATCAGGTTCATGGCGACGCAGATCAATAACGCGATCGCATTGATCTGAGAAATCAATCGAACCATGTGTTTGCTTTCTACCTATAGTAA
>JAYVNW010000234.1:0-2293 GCA_043758225.1 Candidatus Kuenenia sp.
TCGAAACGTCCCGCTTGTGTTGCCGTTCAACGATGATCCTGAGTTTTCACGCGAGACCCTTGTGAAAGAACTGCATGACAAGGCACTGCCTGAAGGCAAACGAATTCTGGCGGCAATGAGTTTGAGTAGTCTTGATCGTGTCGAACGCGGCGAACCGATAGATCTGGTTTGTGCGGACTTTGGCGTGGCCCGCATCGTGTTGATGCCTGGTGAGTCCTTTGTTGGATATCAACAGTTGGCTCAAGCGTTGAGCGGCGACGTCCTGACAATGAGTATTGGCTATGGCGAATGCTGGCCCGGCTACATTCCGACTCAACGCTCCTTCGACGAGAATTTTGACCACGACTGGCGCTGGGTTTCTAAGGCTGCGGCCAAGCCAATGGAGAAAGCGTTGCATCAACTGCTGGTGAAATAGCTTTCAGGCGTGACGATATCAACAATCTGCCAGCGGAGTCGTGGCATCGCCGAATTTGTCAGCGGCCAATCCCATGCGGTGCATCAGCGACAGGTACAGGCTGCAGAGCTTTCGTCCATCGTCGCCACGTTCGGAATAATCCATGACGCGGCCTGTTTCCAGAGTTCCACCCAATCCTCCGACTGTGAACAGCGGCAAGCGATTGGAGTCGTGTTTGTTTCCGGACCACATGTTATTCACAAATACCAGACAGGAATTATCAAGCACCGTGCCGCCTGCTTCTTTCATCTCGTCAAGTCGGCCTGCGAGATATGCCATCTGGCCGACGTAGTAGCGGGAGATGCGTTCAAAGTCGTCCGATCGATCATCGTGCGACGCAGAATGATGCGCCTTGCGAACATCAAGGAACGGATAGAACAGCCCGGAAATATCACGACACAGCAACAGTGTCGCGATGCGGGTTTTGTCGGTCTGAAACGCCAAAGCGACGACATCGCACATAAGTTTCATATGTTCCCGAATGTCTTCCGGAAGCCCGTTGTCCGGACGTTTCATCGTGACCAGCGGCTGGCCTTTTGCTGCGGCGTTGTCGGTCGCTTTGCCTTGATCTTCGCGCGCTCGTTCAATGCGTTTTTCAACTTCGCGGACGCTGGTCAGATATTCTTCGAGTCTTGTCCGATCACTTGCGCTGACCTGACGACCCAGACTGGCTGCATGATCCTGCACACGATCGAGCACGCTGGTGTTACGGCGGTTGCTGCGGTTGTCGAACAGACTGTCAAACGCCAGCGATGGATAAACTTCCATCGGAACCGGAGAGGTCGCATTCTGCCACGAAATATGTGAACTGTACGCCATCGAAAAGTTGGTTTCGTGGTAGCCCGTAACTGGTTGCTCGCAGCCGAGTACCAAACTCGGCTGAGCCGTCTGCTGCCCAAGATGATGGGCCAGCATCTGATCCACACTGATACCGCCTTTGAGTTCCGATCCCTTCTGCAGCGAAGCGCCGGAAAGAATATTGCCCGTCTGGCCGGGGTGAATTCCGACACCCGTCGCATTCTTGTTGAACAGCCCGTTGATGACATTCATCTTCGATTTCAGCGATTCCATTGGAGCCAGCGAGCGACTGAGTTCCATGTCGGAGCCGGCACCTTTCGCCCACCAGTGATCCTGGTTAATTCCACATGCCATGAACAACGCCGCAAATCTTTTCGGAGTTGCGCTGGTGCTGGTTTCGGTTGAAGCTGAAGTGGACGAAGCAGCGGTTTCCTGTCCCCAGACGGGAAGTGATTCCAGCCACGGCAATGACATCGCCACGCCGGTGCCCTGCAGAACGATGCGACGTGGGATTCGTTGGTTGGCTTTGTTGGCCATGTGGAGATCCAATTTTGGTATTCTGATAGGACGCGTCTCCAGACCCGTCCAGATGTGTTTCAGATCAGGACAGGACTGGAGTCCCGCCCTGATCTTCGAAAACTATTCTCGCCGTCGCAAAAACTGAGGACTCAGTACGATCGTTTCAATCAGGCTGCTGAATTTATAGTCACCATCATGCAGCTTCCGCCGCATTGCGTCAACCAGAAGATCGTCGGAGAGCAGTAAAGTGCGACCAAGTCCGAACGCCAGAAGCTTACGACACAGGTTATCGACAAAGTCCTGTTCTCGGTGAGTTTTGAGATATTTACGCAGATCATTCAGGTTGCTGCCAGGGGAGCCATCTGGAAACGTGGCAGCAGTTTGAACGGGGCGGTTGCCCAGATCCAGCGTGCGGAGTTCGCCGATCGGTCCGTAGTTTTCAAAGATCAGGCCAATCGAATCAAATCGGTTGTGGCATCCGGCACAGCTGGAATGTTCGCGATGTTTGGCAAGTGCGTCGGC
>JAYVNW010000235.1:0-4240 GCA_043758225.1 Candidatus Kuenenia sp.
AGCTTTAGCTGGGCCGAGTGCATTCGCCGCCACGATTGATATCGGTGGCTCAAGAGTTCCGCAAATTTTTGGACTAATGAATATGGTTGGAAACTTCGCGGCGGCTGCGTGTCCTGTGGTTGTGGGAAAGCTGTTCCAGGCGACTGCCAACTGGGATCTTGTCCTGCTGCTGTTCGCCGGTGTCTATTTCGCCGGAGCGATTTGCTGGGTGCTTGTGAATCCTCGTCCACGATGACGCAATTCACGAACGATAGCGGGCTCAGAATCTTAAGGATCCAGCAACCAACGTCACGAGAATTGCCAGCAGAACAATAATCAGAATTCCCCACGACAAGTAGGACGTTCGGAACTGAAAATGCGGCGTGCGATGGATGACGTCCAAATATTCCCGTGTGAAGACGTATTTTGCCGCTGGGCGTACGAGGTACCACAAGCAGGCACCTCCGAAGAAGGTTCCAATGGGAATAAAGAGCAGCCACAAAGAGCAGAACATAATTGCCCAAATCCTGGCACTCGGGTGGAATGAACGGACTTGAAAACCGACGACGATCTGAGCAATTCCCATGAATCCCAGAAGCGTGGCCAGCACAAAATATGGCAACTGCCCCGCAACGCCGAGATCGACCAAAGAGACAAATCCCCATATTAAGCACGCTCCTCCAAGAGCGATACCCCCAAGCGTCAATAAGCCAGCAATCGTCTTCACGTTCGCTTCGCAGTCAATAAACTGTTGACGAATTCGCGTATCATTCTGCTGAAAAGGATCTCCAAATTCAGGCCCACTCAGCGGCGCTGAATATGGATTGAATGATTCGGAATCGTGTTGACTCACTACTATTCCTGCACGGGTATATGAAACGGTATCGGCAATTCTTGGTCTGGCATCACTGGCTTGGGACCGGTCAGTTCCGATTGATTTGCAGTGGGGTTGGTCTCAGTCGTCTTGTTGCCTCCACGCAGAAAAATGCCTCCAGACTGTTTCACTGCTTCTTCGTCAGAAGGAGGACTGTTCGGTCCCACACGAGCAATGCCGCTGACTGACGCGTCTTTTACCAACTGGTCCAGGTCATGTGAGATCGCACGCTGGCCGATGTCTGCCGCTGCAAGGTGAGCGACTTCCGCAACAAGTTTGGCCTCCGGACCATCATGGCTTGCCATCGCCAGCATCTGATCAGCTTGATCACCGTATCCTCGCAACTTTTGGAACGTGCCTGCCAATATCAATCGATCGGCCGACAAAGGACGTTCTGCAAGCCAATTCCACAATGGGCCACCATGCGTTCGAGTTCGCTCGGCCACTTTTTCGCCGTAAAGTTCTTCAACAGTAAACCACGGACGCGATGCGTCACTTTCCATAGCGAGTCCCGTCTTCAGATAACTTGTCGCACTTGGAAAATCATGAAGTGCAATCCGCGCCAGGGCCAACCGCAAATACGGAGCTCGGCGATCCGGTGCGGTCTTGATGGCTGTCGTGTAAAATACGTCCGCAGTGACATAGTCAGATTTGTGAAATGCATCATCGCCGCTCGACTGATATCGCAGGCTCTGGATTTTTTCAAGGAGTGTCGAAGTTTTCTCGTCGCGAGGCACCGCATGGAACTCATTAAGCACTGGTGCGCCGTCCGGCTGAACTGGCACTTGAGGCTCATTCGGAATCAGGGGCATATCACCTGGCTCCGGTGGCTTTGGAACTTCAAGATTCCGAGCATCGTTCGGATGAAAGCCATTCGGATCCACCGCAGGAGCCACGGCATCAATCATGCGAGGATCAACTATTTGATACGAACTCGCAGATGTCGCAAACGACTGCAGATTCAACATTGGCTGAACGTTTAAATTCGTATTCAACATCAACAAAGTTGGAGCAATCCCGGCACCAGGGAAATACGAATTCATCCCGACGGCATACGGCAAACCAGGATTCCACCAGGGAGCGTATGCTCCATTTGGTACGTTTCCCACGTAGCCGTTGGTGATGTAGTTTCCGGAAGGAAAATTCGGACTAAAGACTCCCGTCCCATATCCGAACACCGACGGAGAATAATTGTAGATTGGCGTCGAAAAAATCGCAGGTGATCCATATCCGATCCCGTAATTCACGCCACCATAGCCACTATTGAAGAGTCCGTAGTTTGTGACACCGAAATTGCCGGATGAGTAGGTTGCCGTGCCAAATCCATTCCCAAACGACACGCCGCCCAGAGGACGATTTGCATCAAATCCACCGTAGTTATGGATGTACGGGCCGTTGTATGGACCATTGAATGCCCCGGAGCCTTGATACCCGCCGTAGTTGTAGGAACCACCCCCGAACTGCTGCATCAGCCCGGGACCACCAAAGTTTGCAGGGCCAGAAGTCCGGAATCCGCCAAGACCGTATCCGTCACTATGTCCTGTGTGATGGTGTCCGTAATGTTGCCCTGGACAATCAGTACCGCTAACGAAAAGCCAGAAAGTGGCAATGACCACCAACGGTCGGACACTGCATTGCCTTGTCGAGGTTAAACTATTCATGACACAATCTCAAATCGTTGAATTCGAACTCGCAGACGTTTTCAAAATTGCCGCCGCCCAAATTATCAGCTGGTTCCATTCGTTTCGCAAGAAGCAAAACTCACTCCCCACCTGATTCGAAGGTAGTCGTATTTTTCAGACGGAAAAGCTGCTTTAGTTGACAAGCGTTGATGAATAGTGGACAGTCGTGATGCTGGGATCACTACCCCGGGGAAGTCGTGTTGGATTTCAATTACGTCTTTTGAAGCAATTTGTGACGGTTACACATTATCGGTTACACATGAAAAGGAGCGGCACTCTAATGAATCGATGGTCCTTGCTAATGATCCTGTCAGTTGCGTCCGTCTGCTGCCTCGCAGCTACGAACGCCGACGAGAAAGACAAGCCCGCCGAAAAGTCGGCAGCAAAAACAGAAAAAGCGGAATCTAAGGATTCCAGGGACGACAAGAAGGTCACAGAAAAACAGGATGACTCAGAAGACAAGTTCACTGCCAAGTGCCCGGTCTCTGGCGAAGCAGCAACCAAAGAGCAATTCACAGCGTACAAGGAGAAGCAAGTCTACTTCTGCTGTGACAAATGCAAAGCAGCGTTTGAAGCAGAACCTGCAAAGTTTGAAGTCAAAGCCAATCATCAGCTTGCACAGACGAAGCAGTTCGTACAGAAGAAGTGCCCGATGACCGGTGGCCCTATCGACAAGGAACAGTCGGCTCGTGTGAGCAATGTGATGGTTCGCTTCTGCTGCGAAAAGTGCAAAGGTTCCGTTCAGAGCGCTACGGCGGATGAGAAAATGGAAATGATCTTCGCGGAAAAGCCATTCAAAAAAGCCTACGTTGCCGCGAAAGTTGAATCCAAAGCCGGTGATTCAAAAGAGAAACCAAACGTGGAAAAATTAGAAAAGACGTCTGAAAAGAAAACAGACAAGCCAAAAGAAAAGGCGGCTGAGAAAACCGACGTTAAATAACAAACCAAGTCGATTATCATCCACTTGAACCACTCAACAGCAGTCTGTTCATCAGGCTGCTGTTTTGCTGCGCAGAAGAGTCTTCATTCACTTGCAGATTCATGATGAAGCCAATAGTAAACTTACAGAAGCAATCAGAGTTTGAAGTCATTGCAAGTGCCTTGCAGCCAGGTCATGCTTTGAGATAATAGCCGACGTTGGCCGACCCAAAGATCGTGACGATAAAATCCCAATCGGAATTCGAATACATGTTGGAACACGAGAGTTCTTCGTTTCATGCGATCGTGATGATAACTGCCACGTTCATTCCAGTCTTCGCCGCAGTTTCAACCCACGCTCAGCCTGTTGATGGTGACGCACAATACGTTCTCGGACCGGATTCAGAACGCCGCGACGATGTTCCAAAAGGAGTCGTCACCAAACATGAATGGACCAGCACGATCTTCGAAGGCACAAAGCGGGAATACTTCTTGTACGTCCCCGCCCAATACGACGGCATACAACCCGCTTGCTTGATGGTCTTTCAGGACGGTCACGCATACATGGATGAGAAAGGGCAATTTCGCACGCCGGTCGTATTCGACAATCTGATTCATCGCGGCGACCTGCCGGTGACGATCGGCGTTTTCGTCAGTCCAGGCCACAAAGGCGATGTGATTCCTGAAGATCATTGGCGACCCAACAATCGGAGTTTCGAATACGACACGCTCAGCGATCAGTATGCACGCTTTATGGTCGAAGAACTTCTGCCAAATATCATTGCGG
>JAYVNW010000236.1:0-3974 GCA_043758225.1 Candidatus Kuenenia sp.
GCCACCGACATAAATAGTGAGTTCGGGATTTGGATCCCAGACGTTACGGCCCTGATCTCGCGTGGACATGTGTTTGGCGATCCCGCCAAGCAGATGCAACTGCCAAGCGAATACGAACTTCTTGTTCCCGTCAAGCGAACCGACACGCCCCGGTGCCGGACGCAGAATCACTGTACGCTTCTCTGCTTTAATCTGCGCGAAACTCTTGAGGGCAAGATTGAGCGCTTCTGTACTGCCCTGAAAATAGAGATTCTCGTTGCCATTGACCCAGCTCTGATACACACGATGTGTGTCATTGACAACAGGCATTACGTTAGGCCAATCGCTGAAATTGGCCTCGGAAAATGGCTCGTTTCCGAACGTCTCCATACCGAGTCCAAGTGCATCGGATGTGGCGAGAATGCATAAAGAAAACACCAGCAGCAGGCGACACATGAATTTTCTCCTCAAGTTGCCGTGGCAGACATCTCAACAAATGGGAACGCAAGTTCAACGGGAGATCGCAGATGAAACTGAGTATCGCAGTGTTCCTTCTTCAATCCTCTGCTGCCTCTGAGAACTCCTGTGAAAACTTTTAATCTCCAACCGTTTCAGGCGAGCGACACCAACGAGTGATCTATTTGTCTCGCAGCAGAAAGCAAGCCCGACCTGGAGACAGGTCGGGCAGCGTTTCCGGTCGGAGTTTTCAAACCTTGTCCGCAGTCGGACAAACGTAAGGTTCACGGTATTCACGGGTCAACAGGGCATTCGCGGCATCGTTGTTCGTGAACAATTCCGTTGCGGTGTCGAACTTCAAAAACGCCCCGAGCGACATTCTGTACTTCTCCAGATCGACGCCGTTCTTTTCCAGGTGTTTCACAGTTCGATCGAGAGTCGCCTGATTGTCATCCAGGCTCTTAATGTCCTTCAGCTGCGACGCAATATCCGATATAGGCTGGAGATTTCCTTCGCCCATGTAGTAGGAGATATTGCCGAGATGGCTGATTGCGGCGGACAAATGGCCTTCGCGAACATCTGCATTCAAATCCTCGACCTTCCGCGACTGTACGGCGGAGACGAAATTCTTAAAATGCTCGCCGCCACCTTTGAACTCGCGGACGAGGTTCTTGTCTCTGTCGAACACTGAACAGTGATCATACTGATCCTGAACCAGGTAGCCATTTGTCCCGTAGAAGACAACGCCGATCTTATTGTCTTTGGTGCTGCGGAACAGGATGTTTAACTCTTCATCATCGCTGTCATCGACGCTCAGCCCACGAGTCTCAAAGACAATGCACTTGTTACCGTAGTCGTAAATTGAGATTTCTGTATTTCCCGTATCCCCGGCATCAACATAGTCTGGATCTTTGCGTTCCGCCTGATATCCCAGACGACCACCATAGGTCAGAATCGTCGATGGATGCGTATCGATCCCAAGTCCCCAGCGGGCAACGTCGGTTTGATGCGGGCCCTGATTTCCCAGGTCACCGTTTCCATAATGACGCTGCCAGTGCCAGTCGTAGTGAAATTTTTCTCGCGTACATTTAGGATCAGTCAACGACGCAGGGCCGCTCCAGAGATCGAAATTCACGTTCGCTGGAATCGCATAGTCACCTTTCGCTCCGATGCTTTTGCGACGTTTGTAGCAGAGGCCACGAGCGAAGTTGACTTCGCCAATGCCGCCTTCAGCAATGAACGAAAATGCTTCTTTGATCGCATGGCTGGATCGACATTGAGTCCCCACTTGGCACATACGTCCATACTTGCGAGCAGCAGCAATCAACGCCGTGCCCTCATGGACGTTGTGACACACAGGCTTTTCGATATAGGCATCTTTTCCAGCCTGCATCGCCCAGACTCCGGTGAGGGCATGCCAGTGATTCGGTGTGGCCGTGCTGATGAAGTCAATCGACTTGTCATCGAATGCCCGTCGCATGTCGATGACAGCCTTTGGACGCATCCCTTGTTTCTTTTCGATTTCATCACAGCGGCGATTCGCAGCGGATTCATCCGCATCAACGATGATGCGGATTTCAGTGCGTTCGTCGCGCAGATATTCGTCAACATGCGAACCGCCACGGCCGCCAGCACCGATCACAGCCACACCCAGCTTTTCGTTCTGAGACATTCCTGCACGGCCAATTGCGGGAGCGACCATGAATGCAGATGTGGCAGCCGCAGATGTCTTCAGGAAACGACGTCGATTAAACTGACTCATAGTGAACCTCAGGAAAGGCGGGAAGGAAAGTAGGCGTCTGATTGAGAAATCATAGAAATCACCGGTTTGATTCAAACGAATTCCCGTCCGCATGGGACCCGATTTTTGCTCCAATTGCAAGCGAACACGGCATTCACTCGGTATTCTTCACGCCCAGCTTGAGTAACACTATCCCGCAATAAAACTGCGATCTCAAGCTATTGCTTAAAACTCGGGCAGGAATAGTCTAAGGCTCACCATGAAGATCACGGCCATCGAAACGCTTGTCTGCCATGCTCGAATGCGCAACTGGATCTTCGTCAAGGTGGTTACCGATCAACCCGGGCTTATCGGCTGGGGCGAAGCAACGCTGGAGTGGCATACACGCGGTGTCGTAGGATCAATTGAAGATTTGTCACAACTGCTGATTGGCGAAGATCCCACGCGAGTCGAACATCTTTGGCAAGTCATGTGGCGACAACACTTTTGGCACGGCAGCGGAATCGTCCGTTCAACCGCCATCGCTGGCATCGATATCGCACTTTGGGACATCGTGGGGAAAATCCACGGCGTTCCGTGTCACAAACTCTGGGGTGGACCTGTTCGTGATTCCATCCGCCTGTATTGCCATCTCGGCGGCGGCGATATGGAGAGTTTCTACGAGACTCCAGTAGACAACGCGAAGCGATTTGGTGAGCTGGCTCAACAGGCCGTGGCGGACGGCTTCACAGCCTTCAAATCCATGGCCGTGCCATCGACGATGCCCATCGAAGGGCGTAAACCGATTAAAGCCGCCGAAGCATGTGTCGCCGCAATGCGAGAGGCTGTCGGGGATAACATCGACATTATGGTCGACTGCCACGCAAGGCCGTCACCCGCCATGGGATTGCAGTTCGCTCGAGCGCTCGATCCGTACGGACTCTACTTTCTGGAAGAGCCATGCTGGCCGGAAAGTATCGAAGGTCTGGCAGCTATTAACGCTGCGGTTACCACCCCGATTGCCACTGGAGAACGCGTCACAAATTTGGCGGCCTTCCGCGATCTGTTCGCAGCAGGCGGTTGTGAAATCTGCCAGCTTGATATTACACACTGCGGTGGCTTCACAGAATCGCGCCGTGTCGCGGCTCTTGCGGATGCCTATCGAATCGCGCTCGCACCGCACAATCCGCAGGGGCCGGTCAGCACGGCTGCATCGCTGGAATTTGGGTTCTCGCAACCCAGCTACATCATCTGCGAATCGGTCCACAGCGATGTGCCCTGGAGACATGACGTTGTCGAAGAAGGCTTCACGGTGGATGCGGCGACTCGCACCGTAAATCCAAACACACGCCCCGGTTTGGGAATTACGATCAACGAAGTGGAAGTTCGTAAACGTCCATTTCAGCAGGAGCTTCCTCAGCGTGTGTTCTATCGAGATGGTGCTGCAGGGGATTGGTAGTCGCCGCTCTCAGGTGAGCGGTTGGGCGTCAGCCCTCCGTGTCAACAATCACAACTCAAGGTTCATAAATCACTATGTGGCCACTAGATTTCAAACATTCATCATTTCATGGACGCATCGGAATCGCCCGCATCGACATTACGCCGCCGATCGGGGTTTACTCACGCAACTGGGGTGCGGCGAAGCACGACGTGGCGGAAGCAATTCATCGACCATTGATGCTTACTGCAGTGACATTGACACCACTGAATAACGGTACGACGTTGACTCTTGTCGATGCAGATCTTGGCTGGTGGAAGACGCCGCAGACATTTCACAGCTTCCAGAAACGCCTGCTGGAATTAATGCAGCTTGATTCTG
>JAYVNW010000237.1:0-7286 GCA_043758225.1 Candidatus Kuenenia sp.
TGTGGACGACTGGCGAGAAGCAGCGACTCATTGTCATTGCAGAGCCGGCTGATCAGACGCATACCGATTTTTCTGGTTATTGGTTTCATCCCGAGCACAATAAGGCGAGTTTTTTTTGAGTCACGGCGGTTTTGTGGATGGATATACGGAATTCGGAACCCCATTTGAGCGTGCTGCCACTAAGGCTCCCCCAGACGTATCGGAATTGCCAAAGGCTTCGCTGAACTAGGCAACCGTTGGAGATTTACCATGTCAATTGGCATATTTTCATAAATCCCGGCAGAACGATTCTGAACACCGAGCATTGTTGATGTAGATTGCATAACCTGTTGAAGCCTCGATGTCATAATTCGGAAGTCGAGTGCTGAAAAATGATCATTCAACCGGGTGGTAAGCGATGGTGGATTCGCAAACAACAGTGCTCGTCGCCGAAGACAGCAAGACTCAGTCTGTGCTGTTCCGATCGTTGCTTGAAAAGGCCGGCTTCAATACCGTCACAGCAGTGAATGGGCGTGAAGCACTGGAAATGATCAAGAAAATGCCACCGGATGTGGTCATCACTGATCTCAACATGCCGGAAATGAATGGGCTGGAACTGGTTGAAGCTGTGCATGCCGATTTCCCGAGCATTCCGGTAATTTTGGCGACCGGCGTGGGAAGTGAAGAGATTGCAGCTGAGGCACTGCGAAAAGGCGCGGCAAGCTACGTTCCTAAGCGCAATCTGAAGGACCTTATTCCAACGCTGCAAAGACTGCTGGCGGTGGCCCACGCAGACCGCACGAATGCGCAGTTGTCTGCGTGTGCGACATTCAGCGAAGTGCAGTTTAATCTGCCCAGTGATGGTTCATTGGCTGCTCCATTGGTCGCTCAGATCAAGCGAATGGTGGAACGTTTCAAGCTACGCGATGGCAGTGGCGCGATGCGGGTTGCAATGGCATTGGACGAAGCCCTGCAGAATGCCATGATTCATGGCAATCTGGAAGTCTCATCAAAGCTGCGCGAGGGCGATGACGCGAACGCCTATTACGCGCTGGCGAGTGAGCGTCGCCAGCAACTTCCCTACAAAGACCGTCATGTTTTTGTTCGAGCGCTCGTCACCCGGGAGATGGCCGAAATTACTATCCGCGACGAGGGTTCTGGTTTTAACCCCGGCACTATCCCTGATCCAACGGACCCCGCCTATCTCGATCGACCGTGTGGCCGAGGCCTGTGGTTGATTCATGCATTCATGGACGAAGTACGTCACAACGCGACAGGCAATGAGATCACGATGATTCTGCGCTGCGATTCAGAAAAGAATAATGTTTAATTATCGATTTCCGTCGATGGTTTATTTCCGCTGATAGACTCGTTGCCCGCCAAGCCATGTTTGATCGACCTGAATATCCTTGATGTCGTCCACGGGGCAATTCAACAGATCGGTTTCGAGGACGATCATGTCAGCTAACTTGCCGGGTTCCAGCGAGCCCTTTTCTTTTTCCTCAAACGTCAACCACGCATTGTTGATGGTGTAGAACCGAATCGCATTTTCCCGCGATACGATTTGTTCGGGATGCAGCGGTTCGTCAGCCCAGCGTGGTTGCCGCGTGAGCATTGTCCAGATGCCAAGGAACGGATTGTACGGATTTACCGAACGCAGACTGCCGATCTTCTGCATGTGATCTGATCCCCCGCCCACTTTGACGCCTTGTTCAAACAATGTCTTGTACGGCTGAAACCACTTTGTTCTTTCTTCGCCAAATTGATGCAGCAAGGTTCGACCATCCAGACGCAGCCAGATCGGTTGAATGTCGGCCACGATTTCGAGTTGCTGCATCTGGTCAATGGACTTCTGACTCATGAAGTTGCAGTGTGTAATGCACGGCCGCTTTCCAGCAATCGAAAAGTCTTCATTCACCCGTGCGTAGGCATCGATCAGCGCCTGCACGGCTCCGTCACCGACGGCATGTGCTGTGATCTGCAAATCATTTTCCAGACACAGCTTTGAGATTTGATACAGCCGGTCAGGTTCAATATTGAGCACACCACGATACTCAGGATCCGTTATTGAATAGACGGTACTGACACCCCACGGCTTCTGCATCCATGCGCTGCCGGTCAACATCCCGCCGTCCAGAAACACTTTGACACCACGCAGCCACAATTGATTGTCGTACGCATGAGCCGGGTGATTTGCGGCCTGCAATATCTGCTCTGAGACTTGTTCCCATTCACCTGCTGGATTCACGCCCCAGCACAGAAATGTACGGCACGTGAGCACCTTCTCCTGTTTCAGTGCGTCGAAGAGTTTTACATCCGACTCGCCCGCACTGCGTTGCACAATGCTTGTGATGCCGACGGAATTGTAGTCGCCCAGCAGTTTCTGCAACCGTGCTTTCCGTTCGTCGAACGAAGGCTGCTGTTCTGCGGACTGCGGCTTCACAAATCGTCCCGCAGCTCGAATAATCCCGTTTGGTTCACCGGTACCAGGATCTGTTTCGATTCTGCCAGGCTGGCCATCCATGATTTTAAAGTCGCGATCGATGCCGCTGAGTTCGAGCGCAAGTGAATTCAATGCCGCGTCGGGGCCGGTGCGGAAATAGACAGGATGTTTCGGAGCGACCTGATCCAGTTCGTAGCGTGTTGGGAATCGCTGATCGCGAAGTCGAGTGATAAAGACCTGATTAAGAACAATCCAGTCGCCTTCCTTCACAACTTGAGTCCGCTGCTGGATATACTTCAAGACGTCGTCAATTGTTTGCAGTTCGGGAATTGGATGATCGAATTCATACACGGCAGCTCCTGTGGAGTGGACGTGTGAATCAATCAGGCCTGGAAGTACCATACGGCCGTTGAGAGGTACCAATTGCGTATTCGGGTCGGCGAGTTTCATGATGTCACTGTCAATGCCGATCGCGACGATTCTGTCGCCGCGGATCGCAATCGCATCAGCAATCGTGAACTGATCATCCACGGTGACAACACGTCCGCCGTGCAGAATAACGTTCGGCGCGTCGTTGGGGTTTGCGGCAACAACCGCTGAAGAACAGGAACTGAGCAGATTAAGAATCATGATAAGTCGGAGCATTGGCTGGTCCTTACCAGAGGGATGTGCGAATGAGTCTCGAACGCGTCGATCGCTCAGGAACAAATCGTACAAGCCGCAATGCTGGAATGAAACCCGAGTGACGAACAGCGTTCGTTGGCAGGGTCGCGAAAACCTGCGCTCTGGCGTGGCGTCCCTTATATTTAAGCCAAAGTCTTGCTACTGCGTCGCTGGTTGATCACAATACTGGACTTCGGTTCTCGCATATTGCGAATTGGAGTCAGGCATGGAAGAAGCTCAGAGTCCGTTGTGTATTTCGCTCCTCAGCCACATGACGTGCCTTGCCACGCTGACTTCGGTGCTGCTGACGAGTTCCATCACGCAGGCAGAGCAAGCGCCTGGATTGGGCCCGAAAGGTGATTTGGTCTCAGTCGAATTCGAGGCCGCAGGGCTGACGACGATGATCGGGCAGAATGCTCGTAAGCAGTTGATCGTGACGGGAGTCTATTCAAGCGGACAGCGGCATGATTTGACTCACGACGTGACTTACTCGGTGGATGCTCAGAGTGTCGCAAGCGTCGATGCCGAAGGATTGGTGATACCAATCGCCGACGGCACAGCAAGCATCGCGGCGAAACTCGCAACCGGTCAGTCGGCCATACTGGCCATCACAACATCAAAATGCGCCGAGGAGTTGCCAGTCAACTTCGAAAACGAAATCGTGCCAGTCTTCACGAAGCTGGGTTGCAACACTGGGGGATGTCACGGCAAGGCCGATGGACAGAATGGTTTCAAACTATCGCTGCTTGGATTTTATCCAAAGGAAGACTACGAGTACCTCGTTTATGAAGATCGCGGTCGGCGCGTGTTTCCGGCTGATCCTGAGTTTAGTTTACTGCTCCAAAAGCCAGGCAACATTCTGCCTCATGGCGGCGGGCAACGCATGTCGCCGGGATCGTACGAATGGGAACTCGTGGCACGCTGGATTCGTCAGGGAATGCCGTACGGAGCCGAGACTGATCCAACGCTGGAACGAATCGAATCGGTTCCAGCGGTTCGTGAAATGAATTTTAAGTCGAAACAGCAACTTTCTGTCATTGCTCATTACAGCGATGGATCAACACGTGACGTGACGCGTTTGGCTTCTTATGAAGCAAACCATTCCGAAATGGCGCTCGCAAATGCAAAGGGACGTATCACCATTGAAGATGTGCCTGGCGAAGTGGCCATCATGGTTCGGTTTCAAGGCAGCGTTGGCGTCTTCCGAGCGATTATTCCGCAGGGAATCCCCGTTAAGGAAACGCCACAGGAGAAAACATTTATCGATAATCTGGCGTTTGCCAAGCAGCGTCAGCTTGGAATTCCGCCATCGCCCTTGTGTGATGACGCGACGTTTATTCGCCGCGTCTCCATCGACATCGCCGGCCGATTGCCAACCGTTGCAGAAGTTGAACAGTTTCTGTCCGACAACGATCCCGCGAAGCGAGATCGGTTGGTTGATCGTCTGGTCGATAGTCCCGGCTATGCTGACTACTTCGCCAACAAATGGGCGACGGTTCTGCGCAACAAACGACGCAACGGAGCTGACCTGCCTTATACGTACAAGTTTCATGCGTGGATTCGTCGTGCCTTCCGGGAAAACATGCCGTACGATGAATTCGTGCGTGGCGTCCTGACTGCGACCGGGGATCCCGAAACACATCCGCCAGTGGCGTGGTATCGCGAAGTGCGTACATCAACCGCACAGATGGAAGACGTCGCTCAGTTGTTTCTCGGGATGAGAATGGCGTGTGCAAAATGTCATCATCATCCGTTTGAACGCTGGAGTCAGCAGGACTACTACAGTTTCGAAGCGTTCTTTTCACAGGTCGGCATGAAGAACAGTAAGTTCAATCCCAACGTGAATCAGCCGGATATGGTGTATCTCAAAACAAGTGCGCCGAAGTCCAGAAATCCGCGTTCACAATTGGATGTACAGCCTGCCGGTCTCGGAAGTCCGCCGCTGGATATTTCACCATACGAAGACGCGCGACAGTATTTGGTTGACTGGATGGTAGCTCCCGAAAATCCGTTCTTCGCCAGGGCGTTGGTGAATCGCTACTGGAAGCATTTCTTCGGACGCGGTATCGTTGATCCGGAAGACGATTTGCGAGTGACCAATCCTCCTTCCAATCCGGAGCTTCTCGATGCACTGGCAAAGCATTTTCTTGAACACAAGTTCGATTTGAGGGATCTTGTGCGAACGATCTGCAAGTCGAATGTGTATCAATTGAATTCGGAGCCCACGGAATCGAATAAGAGCGATCAACAGAATTATTCCAGCTTTTACCCGCGCCGTTTGCCTGCGGAAGTGCTGTACGATTCCGTGAATGCTGTCGCAGATACGCCATCGAATTTTGGTTCGATCCCGCAAGGTACAACGGCTGTGCAGTTGCCGGACAACGGTTTTAACAATTACTTCCTTGAAGTGTTCGGCAAGCCTGAAGCGGAAAGTGCGTGTGAATGCGAACGATCAGTCGAAGCGAATTTGTCTCAGTCATTGCACTTACTGAATTCCGGTGACGTCGAGAATCGTCTGCAAAACGGCCAGGGCCGCGCAGCGAAGTTCAACCGCGAACAGGACCGTACCGACGCCGACAAGATCAGAGAGCTCTACCTCGCCGCTTTCGCCCGTGAACCGCGCGCGGAGGAATCAGCATTCATTATAGAACAGATTGCCAGATACACGAATAAGCAACAGGCATGGGAAGACGTGATCTGGTCAATTTTGAATGCAAGGGAGTTTCAGTTTGTGAAGTGAATTCTGCTGGACGGCCTGCGAAGTCCGTCCTGCATTTTTATTTCCCGCCTACGTCACCTGCCTTTACTATGTCACACCTCATTCGCTTCGCGAGTCTGTTTGCTGCAACAATTGCACTGTCAGCAACTCCACTTTACGCCCAGCTTCCCGCGACGCGACTCGATGGCGTTTTCCCTGCCGGAGCCGCACCGGGCACGGTTTTTGAACTTACGATCAGCGGCACGAATCTTGACAATGTCGATCGGCTCGTGTTCAGTCATGAGGGTATTTCGTTTGCCCGCAAGATGGCAGAGGCAACGCCATTCGATGAAGGGCCGCAGCCAGTTGAAAATGTGTTCGAAGTCACTGTTGCCGCAAATGTGCCGCCGGGAAATTATGATGTGCGGTGTCAGGGGAAATATGGACTCTCTAATCGACGCACGTTTGTTGTCAGCACGATCCCGCAACTCACGGAAACCGAACCCAATGGCGGAAATGATTTGCCAGAATGGGTACAGAAAGACGGTGTGAAGACAAACGCCGCTCAGGAAGTCACATTGCCTGTCACCATGAACGGGCAATCGACTGGCGGACCGGACGTTGACTGGTATCGATTCACTGGCGTCGCCGGCCAACGGGTTCTTCTGGATGGTTACAGCAAGCGTATTGATTCTCGCATGGATCTGGCAATCACGCTGTTTACCGAAGCCGGTACGATCATTGGCGAATCCAAAGCAGCCGAAGCCGACGATGCTCTTGTGGACGTCACGCTGCCTGCGAATGGGTTGTACTTTGTCAAAGTTCACGACGCATTTTTCGCTCAGGGACCGGGTTATGTGTATCGCATCACGATCGGGCAATTGCCTTATCTCGATTCGGTTTTTCCGCGAGCCGGACTGCCCGGTTCCAATGACGAATACACGCTGCTGGGACGTAATCTGCCCGGTGGGCAGCCGAGTCCCTTCCAACTGGATGGACGACCGCTCGATCAGTTGAAAGTTCGCATTCCGCTGCCTGGCGATGCGATTGGCAAGCTCGCCTACGCATCATTTATGGGATCACAGCAGGCAGGGATGGACGGTGCCGAGTTTCGCGTCGCGAACAATGGATTCAATTCCAATCCGGTGCTGGTCACTCCGGCCACTGCGGCGATTGTGTTGGAAGATGCCAACAATAATGTTCCCGATTCGCCGCAGAAGCTGACGCTGCCGTGCGAAGTTGCAGGTTCGTTTTATCCTCAGCGCGATGTTGATTGGTTTTCATTCGTTGCAACGAAGGACGACGTCTGGTCGAT
The DNA here is from genome assembly GCA_043758225.1 of Candidatus Kuenenia sp. Lineage (GTDB taxonomy): Bacteria > Planctomycetota > Planctomycetia > Planctomycetales > Planctomycetaceae > SXXK01. Next base: position 7,099 of record JAYVNW010000237.1, read on the forward strand.
CGATTTGTACGCTCAGCGATTAGGGCAATCGTGCGACGCGGCGATTCTGATTCAGCGCGTCAGCACCAACGACAAGGGGGAAGAACAAGTCATCGACATTGTTTCGCTTGATGACGTTCAGGAACGAAACTTCAACAACCGATCGGGCCGGCATGAATTCGACGAACGCACGACCGATCCGTCATACA
>JAYVNW010000238.1:0-5870 GCA_043758225.1 Candidatus Kuenenia sp.
GTCGTCATGATCAATTCGCCGGAGCCGACGATATTGGCCGCGATGATCAGCCCAGGCCCGACCTGGCGCAAAATCGAGAAGATTGAGGTCGGCGGATCGACGATCTGATCGGCCGTACGAAGGTCGGCAATTTCGGGCGAATTATCCGTTGTCATGTCGCGTGGGGCCTTTCAGGAGTAGCGAATTGTACTGGCTGGGACACGCAGCATACCGAGATTCGCATTCCGTGCCATGCAACCGAACGTAATGCTGCAGAACGTAGGACGGGACTCCAGTTCCGGCTGGATTCGAATTGCCTGATTCTTGTATTGTCGGTTTCTCAGCGAGACGTAATTGTCTGCGATTCAGGCCCGGCGGGCCGACACATCCAATGCCGGTGTGCGTGAGCCACCGGTCAAAGTAGAAACAGAAAGTGCTCAAGGCCCGAAGGGCTGACACGGCGATCAGCGCAGGCCAATTCTGTTCTGTCGGCCCTTCAGGCCTTTCTTGTTCAAAGCTCCGCAAACCGGGGCCTTCGACCCCGGCAGTGGATGTTTCGGCCCTGCCGGGCCTGAACGGCAAACCGTCGTTTCGCTGGTCTTATTGTTTTCCACTGAGATTAGCTGATGCCCGTAGTTCCAAACAATTCGTGTATCCGTCCGGATTCGAATTGCCTGGACGGGCCTGCGACCCGTCCTTCGACGAAATCTCAGCGGCAAATCTCCCAATATCCGCGAGAACTCGTTTCCGGAGTTGCAAATCCAGCGTCTCAGGGCTCGACCAATACCGCCGGTACACCGTACCATACTGCGCAGCACGACGCTCCATTGCGAATTCATACGCTACAACTCCGCCAGCCCCTTGAAATTCTGTTTGTGTAACTATGGACCCTAAGTTCATTCGCAATTTCAGCATCATCGCCCACATCGACCATGGCAAAAGCACACTCGCAGACCAGTTGCTGCTGAAAAGTGGCACTATCACTCAGCGACAGTTTCGGGAACAGATCCTCGACGACCTCGATATCGAACGCGAACGCGGCATCACAGTGAAAGCCCGGTCCGTCACTATCAACTGGACTCAGGACGGTCAGGTTTACGAGCTCAACTTGATCGACACACCAGGCCACGTCGACTTTCACTACGAAGTCAACCGCAGTCTCGCCGCCTGCGAAGGCGCGCTGCTGCTCATCGACGCATTTCAGGGCGTTCAGGCTCAGACGGTCGCAAACGCATTCGCTGCTATCGCCGCAAATCTGGAAATTATACCCGTCGTCAACAAGATTGACCTGCCTGTCATTCGAGTTGATGAAGTTCTTGAAGAAGTTGAAACAGTGCTCGGCCTGGATGCCACCGATGCACTGCGAGTGAGTGCAAAAGTTGGATTGAACATTGAATCCGTGTTCGAAGCAATTATTAAAAGAATTCCAGCACCAAGCGGTACGGCTGATAAGCCACTCAAAGGACTTGTGTTTGACAGTAAGTACGATAACTATCGTGGCGTAATCACTTACCTTCGCGTCTTCGAAGGTTGCGTCAGGAAGGGCGACAAAGTCCGCTTTATGCGAGAAGGCGTTGTCAACGAAGTGCTTGAAATTGGCCAGTTTCGACCGCACATGAAAACGTGTGACGAACTTGGGCCAGGCCAGGTTGGTTATATCCTGACCGGCTTGAAAGAGCTCAGCAAAGTGACAGTCGGCGATACCGTGACGCTGTTCCACAATCCTGCCGATGAGGCGTTGGCCGGTTATCAGAAACCGAAGCAAATGGTGTTCTGCGGCATGTTCCCGATCGACGCGACTGATTTTGAAGCGTTGCGTGAGGAACTGCAGAAGCTCCAGATGAACGATTCCAGTTTTTCGTTCACTCCTGAAACCAGTGACGCATTGGGATTTGGATTCCGCTGCGGATTTCTGGGCATGCTGCACATGGAAATCGTGCAGCAGCGTTTGGAAAAAGAGCAGGATATGGATCTGATCCAGACTGCTCCCAACGTCACATACCAAATCGTCAAACGTGACGGCGAAGTGATTACGATCGATAATCCGCAGGACGTTCCGGACGCCGGTATCATCGAAGAGTTCCGCGAGCCGATCGCCAGGGTCAGCTACATTGTCCCGTCGCAGCACGTCGGAACAATCATGCAGCTCTGTCAGGATCGTCGCGGCATCTTTAAGGGCACAGAGTATCTCGGCCCTCAGCGAGCACAGATTGTTTATGAATTGCCGCTCAGCGAAATTGTGTACGACATGTACGACAAGCTCAAGAGCGTCACGTCCGGCTACGGCACAATGGATTATGAAATCATCGGATTCACAGCTGCTGATCTCGTGAAAATGGATATCCTTGTGAAAGGCGTGCGAGTTGACGCTTTGTCAACGATCGTGCATCGTTCAAACGCCGACCGTCGCGGCCGCGCGTTGGTGAAGCGTTTGAAGGAAGAGATCACAAAGCATCAGTTTGAAATCGCTATTCAAGCTGCGATTGGTTCCCGCGTCATCGCCCGCGAAACGATTTCTGCTCTCAGCAAGAATGTAACAGCCAAATGCTACGGCGGCGACATTACTCGCAAACGCAAACTGCTGCAGAAGCAGAAAGAGGGTAAGAAACGCATGAAGCAATTTGGAGAAGTCGAGATCCCTCAAAAGGCATTCCTATCCGTACTGGAATCCGCAAAAGACGACTAAACGACAGCCTGAATTGCGGCTAGACGCTGAGTTTCACCCTGGATCAGGGAAACTTGTGTCAGGCGGCAGAGGTCCAGAAGTTCGCCGGCGGACTGCATGATACCGATCATGTCTTTTTCATCGTCCAGCGATTCCATCAATTGATCTGCAACATCGGCCATGTGCTGAATGCCCGCCCGGTCTGCTGTGGAATGCAGTCGCATGGTAAGATTTCGCAGTTCGCCGACATCCTGATCGTCCAGAGCAGCCACAAGCTGTTCAATCTGCTGGCCGATATCCAACGCGATGTCAGTCGATACGCCTGGCAACTCTGGGCGGTCTCCGCTTCGCACCCGGACGGCAGAAATAAAGCGTTCCACGAGTTCCGGATCAAACTGTGTTCCGGCACATCGGCGAAGTTCGTCACAGGCTTCCGCACGCGACTTGCGTCGCCGATACGAAGCGTCTGACGTCATCGAATCGTAGGCGTCGGCGATCGCAAGGATGCGAGAAGCGACAGTCGGTTTACGCGGATTTTCAGCATTTACTGGTACGTTGCTGAGATTGAACCAGACGGGATACTGTTCGACAATTTCCGTCAGTGCATCTGAACCAAACGACGACTTCACCAACTGCAGGCTGACAGCTCGATTTCGCCGCATGATGGCCCATTCTTCTTCGCTCAACTGACTTGTCTTTTGCAAAACAGCATCGGGCACGCCGATCTTTCCAATGTCATGCAGCAAAGCGGCAGTTTCCAGTGTGTAACATTCACGCATCGACAGCAGACCCTCGCCTGCAGCGACACACAAGTCTGCAACACGTCGGCTATGCGCGGCTGTGGGCTGATGGCGGATTGTCATCGCCGACACGAGCGCAGCGACGGCTTGAAAAGGGATCGATATCGCAGATTCTTTCTTGAGTGCCTTACGACGGTCAGGAGTCACGGCATCACCAAGCTGAGCGATTTGCTTCTCAGCTTTGTCATATCGCACGACTTGATTTCTGCCATGTCGCTTTGCCACATACAGACATTTGTCGGCCTGATCGAGGAGATCCTGGGGAGATGCGGCCTTCTGTCCAATACTAGATACACCAAGGCTGGCTGTGACTCGAATTTCTCCGATGGCAAGGCACTTGATTGCCAGGCGAATACGTTCTGCTCGAAGTTCTGCTTCATCGAGATTCGTGTCGGGCATAAAGACGGAGAACTCCTCGCCTCCGTAGCGGCATACGATGTCAGTTTCCAGGGCCGTCTTCATAACGGCCGCCGCGACGCGTTTCAGCACTTCGTCACCTTTGGCATGTCCGTGATTGTCGTTGATCGACTTGAAATGGTCGATGTCAACCATCACCGCAGAAATCATAGTGCTACCGTTTTTTGCGGCTTCCCAGGCAAATTCAAACTCTTTGAAAAAGCTGCGGCGATTGACGCAACCTGTCAGCGCGTCGCGAGTTGCAAGCCATTCCAGCTCACGATTCTGCTGGTTGACTTCATCGCTGGTTTGCTTCAAAGACCCCAGAGCTTCCCGAAGTTCTCTTTGTTTGCGGTCAAGTTCCGTCACGTCCTCAAAGCTCGCAACGACACCGCGACACCGCCCTTTTTCATCATGGATCGGGACTGCGCTTCCGGAAAAGGTTCGTTCTGTCGAACCGGTTCCCAATTTCATCAGGACGCCTTTGTAAGTCTTCGAGGTTCTGGCTGTTGTGATCCAGGGCAATTGGGCATTCGAAGATTCATCAACAAGTGTGAATCCAATTTCACTGGCATTCTTCCCAATAAGCTCTTCAACCGGACTGCCGAGATGATTTGAAAATGCACTGTTTGCCAACACAATGCGGCAATCGGTATCCATCACCATCAAACCTTCAGCCAGTGAATCCAGAGCTTCACGGACGCGCGGCGGAATGACCTGCGAAGGATTCAGATGTCGCAGTACTTTTCGAAGGTAGATCGAAAATGACACAAATAGCGCGCTGCCAACAAAAAATGCCAAAGCAAACTCAGGTCGCATCAGGTTACCCAAGGGCCCTGCCTCGACCTCCAGAAAACGAACTTCCAGTTGTCCCCAGCGGTTTCCGTTTGCGAATATTGGTACGATGAATTCTCGCGAAGTTTGAGGTGTCGAACCTTTCGTCACCCACAACGATGCGTGTGGTCCGGAAGTAAACACCAGATTTCCGTCGTCTTCTTTCCGCACAGCGATGCATTCAACATCGTCATTGCGCGAGCGTATTGTGTCGAAGGTCTCGGAAATCTGCTCTCCATTCATTCGCGGTGCCAAAGCCATGAAGCTGACGGCAGTTGCTTCGCAGAATGCCGATCGACTCTTCTGCGCGGCGGTGCCAACGTTCGGTATCAGCCCCAGCAGACCGGACATCAGCAATGCGCTGACAACCAGACTGATGAGTCCGAGCACGATTCGCGAACTTGAAGAAATACGAAACATGATTTTCGATCAGATAACTTTGTTGCTGTCAACCAGTTGTTCTCGATAAATGCCGAATTCCGTACGCCAATACGATTGCAGGTTCTGAGGATCTTCTACGCTTACCAGAGCAGTGCAATCCGGTTGTTTGCCTCAGTTGCCTGCGTTTTACTTCACGACGTTTCGAACCGCTTTCACGGCCTTGCGAGTGGCGATCGACAGGAATGTGTCGTCTTCATCATCATTGTGTTTGTCAAAGGACTGTAGAACTGGAAGTGGGTCGAAACTGCTCCATGTTGGCAAAGCTGACACAAATGCTGTCAAAAGCGAACCCCCTCGCAGGATCCAGATAACATAGCCCACGGATATCGATGTCGAGACAACTGCAGTGCTGCCGACGAAAATTTCCCCCGATGTAATCTCTGACTCACGTGTATTTGTCTGCTGCTCTGCGTGCCGGCTCTGATCAAATACGAATTGGCTGAATGATACGATCGCGTCCGTCGGTACAACCGCTACAGTTCCACCAAACAGACTTGTGGCAAAGCGCGCGGCACTTCCAACGCTGACAAGACCACTTCGCCGCTCTGCACTTGCGGACTGCTGATATTCCCCGGTCAGCCCGGCAATAATCATGGAAGCCAATTGTGACGCCTGTCTCGCGTCGGCATTCATTTGATCGGCGCGAGCTTCCTCCAATAATTCTTCCACAGCCTGAAACATTGTTTCCGGGCCAAGGCCTTGCGTACGTCCTGACGAAACAACCGTCGCGGGAACTGTTGTGGTGGCTGTACCGT
>JAYVNW010000239.1:0-2225 GCA_043758225.1 Candidatus Kuenenia sp.
GCGATCAAGCCATCGTGCTCAGCGAATGCACCTTCTGCGGTATCGAGTCGCATGTCAGCTTTGCGCGTTTTCGCATCGAAGCCATGGCATTCAAAGCAGTTAGCGGCAAGAATTGGTCGCACATCGCGATTGAATTCGATCTTGTCCTCTGCTTTGCATTCAGCACATCGAGGCAGCAGACCAACGAAGCAGAAGAACAAAAATGTTTTGTGATTCCACATCAGACAGACTCCGAGAATCAGTGTTCAGAAAGCAAGCCGTCATGATACTGATTCCTGCGTAGCGACGCGATGATGACTGAAGGATCTGGATTGAACAGGAAATCTTTGTCTGCATCTGTTTGCTGTAGGATTCCGGAAAGATTCCTTATCGAAGTCACCGAATGGGTGTCCTTTTTTGACGCGTCTGAGTGTGTTCGGCTCAAATTTCCAGCGTCCGATTGCATTTTTCGGCACGCAACAGGCCTTAATCAATACCAATTTTCCCACTATGGACGACGCTGATTGCTACTCATAAACTGTTTCATTATAATGAGTTACACTTCTTTCTGAGTTAGAAGTGCAGGGTTGTCTCGAAATCACCATTGATGTTTGTGTCAAGACTGCAATTGCGTTAAACTGCCGCGTTTTCAAAATCCGACCGCAGAAGGAGAGATACTCTTTTTGCGTTTGCAGGCGTCAATGCAATTGCAGAATCGACCAGATTTCGATTTTGTTGAGCGTGGAATGCTGTTTGGTGAGTGTTCGGCATCGGTGGCAGTTTGCTCCGTTGCGTTTTGTGGGCTTGTCAGGATACGAACGAAGTGCTTTCAACGACTGTGGTCAACGTAAAGGATCTTCTTGAGGCTTCTGGTCCGTTAACAGCGGATCAGTTCAATCAGCTTGAACGAGCTGTCTGCAGTCCTCAGCTGACAGAAGTGCGGCAAACGGTAGGTGAATTGACTCGCCGCTTTGAATCAGGTGAGAAATCAGAAAGCCTGATGGCCCGCGCTGGAGTCGGTGCGTATTTGCTGGCGCGTCAAACAGCGGCTGATAAGTTGCTTGCCGGAGTGACCAGTGACGGGGTCGCCATGTTTGTGCATGGTCAGTGCCTGACATCGCTCAATCGCGCGGCTGATGCTGCAGATCGCTTTGAACAGGCTGGCAAGGCAGGCTACGATCCGATCGGCTGTGCACTGCGTCGTGCTGGTGCTGTTCGTGCGTCCGGCAAAGTTGATGATGCTGAAAAGCTACTCCGCAGCGTGGCCGCCTCCGCTGCAAGTCGGGCAGAGTATTCGTTTCAGATGGGCTGCATCTGGGCGGATCGCGGTGACGCATTGACGGCCGTCGAGTACTTCGAACGAGCGGTGGATATGGACCCGCATCATTCACGTGCCTTGTTCTGGCTGGCTGCAGAAAATTCTCTGCGAGGTAACGATGAAGAGGCAATTCGCCTGTACGAGCGATCTTTGTCCCGTCCACCGTTCTTTGTGGGTGCCCTGTTGAATCTTGGTTTGCTCTACGAAGACCGCGAGAACTACAAGGCCGCAGCATTCTGTTTCCGCCGTGTTCGCGAGTATGACCCGACGAATGAGTTTGCTCAGTTGTATCTGCGTGACATTGATGCGGCTCAGGATCAGATCATCGACGAAGATCAGGTCCGTACCGAAGCTCGGATGAAGCAACTGCTGAGCCGACCAGTCACCGACTTTGAACTTTCCGTGCGTAGTCGCAATTGTCTGCAGGCCATGGATATCAATTCACTTGGCGATTTGACAGAAGTCAGCGAACAGGAATTGCTGGCAGGTAAGAACTTCGGTGAAACATCATTGATGGAAATTCGCGAACTGTTGTCCGCACATGGATTGCGAATTGGACAAAACCTTCACAAGATCCACTCGCGTGAACACATTGTTGATCAGAGTATGACACCTGAAGAGCAGGCGATGATGAACAGACTGGTTGGCGATCTGAATCTTTCTGTGCGATCTCGAAAGTGTATGTCCCGTCTGAACATTCAGACAATTGGACAATTGGTTGCTCGCACGCCGGATGAACTGCTTTCAAGTCGCAATTTTGGGGTTACATCACTCAATGAAATTCGATTGAAGCTTGGTGAAGTCGGCATCCGCCTTCGAAACGACTAGTCGTTTTGCCGGTTAATGATAAACGTAACCCGATGGTGTAATGGTAACACAACAGATTTTGGTTCTGTCGTTCCAGGTTCGAGCCCTGGTCGGGTTATTT
>JAYVNW010000240.1:0-5513 GCA_043758225.1 Candidatus Kuenenia sp.
TTGTTTACAGAAAACCTGCCGAAGTTGGCTGATCAGGAAATGCTGTTTGCTGACCTGCAAAACGTCTTTGACCTGGCACTGGTGTCTGCACTGGTCCAATCGCAGGCTATTGGACATCAGGCGGGCTGGCACTCGGAAGTCTTTGGTGTTGATGGAACTTACCAACCGGTCGATGTAAAGGTCCCGGATGAACTGATGACGGCAGCGAACTATCGAACATATCGCGGCGGCGATATCGTCGTCCAAGTCGCTGGTGGCGTACGGGGAGACCTGAAATCTATCGTTGAGAACCCTGAAACATTTGAAATTTCAACGGAAGTTGCAAAGAAAGCGGCCAATGCAAACCCAATAGGGCAGTCAGGTCGCTGGTGGTGGGATGCTGCGGCCCGATAAAAACCAACAATCTCTAAAACTCTCGAAGCGAAGCTGGTAACCCGGCTTCGCTTTTTTTTATGCCTTCCATTTCCAGCAAACCCGCTATCATTCGCAACAGTTCGTTCAGGCAACCTCGTCCCCGGTGAAATGGGTTAGCGATGTTGCGGCAATAAGCCAACTGGAATTGGTAGCATGGCCCGTTTGACTCAGGCCGATTTGGTTGACCTAAATCGCACATTTGATGATCGCTCCCCACTGGAACTGCTCAACTGGGCTCGAGAAATGTTCGGCCCTCGCGTCGCTGCGATGTCTTCAATGCAGGAATCCGGCAACGTCATCTGCCACATGCTGTATGCAAATTCACTGAACCTTCCAGTGCTGTTTGTGGATACCGGAGTTCTGTTTCAGGAGACTCTCGACACGCGTGACCAGCTGATTAAAACATATGGACTAAACATTCGAACACTCACACCGACACTGTCCATGGTAGCGCAAACAGAGAAATATGGCATTCTGTACCTGACTCCGGACGGTCAGAAGGAATGCTGCGAAATGCGAAAATCCGCCCCTTTGGATGCCATCAAAGGTGAGTATGACGCATTGATCACCAGCTTGCGGCGAGCCGACGGCGGAAGGCGTGGCGTATGCCCAATCCTGGCCGTTGATGTTCGAACAAACACACTGCGGATCAATCCATTGGCAAACTTCACAGATGAGCAACTGGGCGAGTACATTCAGCAGAATGCAGTGGTGTTGAATCCGCTGCATAAGCAGGGATTCTCCACGATTGGCTGCAACCGGTGCACAACGCCTGTACTGCCGGGAGAGCCTAAAAGAGCAGGGCGGTGGCGGCATTTGGGCCCATGGAGCGTTTATTGCGGCATCAATCCGACAGACCTCGATCCGGAACGCTCGCCTGCAGTGGATTTCCCGCAGGACCTTGTCGATCGCGTCCTTGGCCGTCAGACAGACTTTATGATCTGATGTTTCCCGCGTTGCCTAAAAGCAACCCACGTATGTTGCTTTTTACAAGCATATTTTGGATAGATTAAGGAACATAGGCCTGTTGTATGTATTTTTCGTGAATCACGGATCGCAGGCTTGCAACGGGTTTCCCCCCATCGGCATGATGGAAAATCGAAGAAGTAAAAGTATTGGTGCCGTAAATCTGGGACGGCTGGGAAGAGCTTTCCAGATTTATTAGTCACTGCCGAGAAGATTGGCAGGGAAATTGCAGAAGTGTCTATCTCGACAAGAGCTGTCGAACAGCAGGGTGGCATGTTCCTCTACTTCCGCCGATCGGCGAATTCTCAATGTATCCAAGTGTGATTGCATTTCTGTCAGCATTGGCATGTTCGGTGACGTGTGCGCCAATCATTGCCATGATCGCCAAGCGCCTTGGTTTGGTGGACCACCCCGATGGCCATCGAAAATTGCACGCCCGAATTGTCCCATTGGCTGGCGGACCGACCGTCCTGATTTCTTTGTTTGCCGGTCTATTTACGACACTGTGGTTCCACCCAACACTGCTTGAGTCCAGTTACGATGATATCCGGTTCCTATGTTGTTTAGGTTTGGCGGGAACCTGGATCGTATTTTTGGGGATTCTGGACGATAAGATAGGACTTCGGGGACGACAGAAACTCTTCGGCCAGTTTATCGCAGCCCTAATTATGATCCCTTCGGGCATCGCAATTCAGAAGATTCAGATCTTTGGTATCCCTATTGAATTCGGTGACTTCGCCTCCGTCGTCACAGTCTTCTGGATTCTCGGTGCAATCAACGCGCTCAATCTGATCGATGGCGTAGATGGTCTGGCCAGCACTATCGGCATTGTGTTGAGCCTTTCGGTCGCAGCGGTGACAGTAATTCTCGGCGGTCGAGTCGACGGATTGATCATCGCACTTGCTCTGACCGGAGCATTGACGGGATTCCTGGTCTTCAACTTTCCGCCGGCACGGATGTTCCTGGGTGATTCTGGCAGTATGCTGATCGGACTAGTCGTCGGCTGCGTCGCGCTCAAGTGTTCATTCAAACAATACGCAGCGATGGCATTGGTCATGCCCACAGCAATTTGGGCGATTCCGATTTTTGATGTTTCCATGGCGATCGTTCGTCGGCGACTAACGGGTCGAAGTATTTACACCACAGACCGTGGGCACCTGCATCACTGTCTTGTGCGTAAAGGACATTCGGGATCAGGCCTACTGCTTATGGTTGGCTCACTTTGCGGACTTACGGGACTTGGGGCTATTGCGGCCGCGTGGTTTGGTAACGAATTGATCGCAGTCATTGGCGTTGCAACTGCACTCGCAATTCTTGTCGCCACGCGATCGTTTGGTGCAGCGGAATTGACATTGCTCACAAATCGGGTGCGTCGGTTTGCAGGCTCGCTATTGCGCAAGCCAGAAGGCACCAAGCCCGTGCTGCACGACGAACAAGTCCAACTGCATGGCAAGCAGGAATGGCAAGATCTGTGGTCCACACTCACCGCGTTTGCCGATCGATTTGAGATGGATGCGGTTGAATTACTGGTCAACATCCCCAGTGTCGGTGAAGAATATCATGCCAGTTGGAGATCGACTTCCAAAGTTGAACAGCATGAAGCCTGGCGATCAGAGATTCCATTGATCGTTAATGGCCAACGAATCGGTCACATCAAGGTTGTCGGAGTTTGTGGTCATGGTTCCATCTGTGAATGGATGAGTGACTTGATCGGTGGACTGCGGCCGTTTGAGACTCAGCTAATTGAGCTGATCGCAGAAGTTCGCGAACAACATGCTCCTCAAAAATCGCCTACGCTGTCCGACTCCGGAAAACTACAACTGCCCCAACAGGCAACAGCCTGAGCCATTAATTCAGTTGGGATAGCCCATGCGGTTCCGTGAGCGATCAACGACTCAATCAAGGTCGGCTGCAGCGAGTAAAACAACGCGCAATGAAGTGTTGCCCTCAACTGGACTTAGCTTGGTTCTCGAATGGGCGTCACTTATTGTCGCCGTTGCGACTGTCTGCGTTCTTCCGTGGTTGCTGGGCGGTGCAATCCCCAAAGCCAGACTGGTATTACAAGTTGGAACGACCGCAGCTGCAGCTTTGACACTGCTGGCCAGACTTGTCTCGCGTCGATCTTTTTTAGTGCCACCCGTCGGAACATGGTTATTGCTTGGAATGGCTGCTGTCGGAATTGTGCAACTTCAGCCGTGGATGCCGTCTGCTATTTCACGGATGAATCACTCCGTTCACCCGGAGTTTCGCGATCACCTTCCAAAGACAAATACGACTTCCGTGACGCCGCAGTCAGGTTCGCAGCGATCACCGGCAGATTCAGGCTCAGTAGCTCCTGCCATGACTCGCCGCCACATCGCTCAATGGGCAGCCGTGGCACTCTTGTTGTGCATCGTGTCAGATTCGCTAACCAGGAGCAGCCAGCTCATTTGGATTCTGGGGCTGATGTGTTTGAACGCAAGCATGCTCACCATATTGTCGTTACTGCAATTGTTCGACACAGGCAGCCGCAGTCTGGCCGAGCCGTGGATTGTCAGCAAAACACAGCCGTTTGGTAGTTTTGTGAATCCCAACAATGCCTCGGGCTGGCTACTGGTCCATGTGGCAATGGCAATTGGTCTGGTGATTGTCGTTTGGGGCAGGAATCCAGCGACAGGCTGGTCACGATCCTCCCAGAGACCATCGTGGCGAGATCAGATCTTTGAAACTGTAGCGATCATTCAGCACCGCATCGCGTCCCTGAACAATCTACAGATGCTTTCTATTGCCACCGTGGTACTTCTCCTGACTGGTGTCGCAGCCACTTTGTCACGTTCGGGTATCGTCGCCGGAATCTCCTGTCTCGTCGTCTGTGCTGCGTCTCGCATGCAGTTGCGTAAATCTCTACTGTTACTGATTCCGATGTCGATTCTTTTGGGTGGTGTCAGTATTTTTTTAACAGCTTTTGAACTCGATACTTTAGTCATCGCTGAACTGACCACTCTGAAAGATCCTGTTTCAGAATCCACAAGTCGCCTGTTGCATTGGTCCGATTCACTGGTCTCGATTCAGGATTTTCCATTTCTTGGATCAGGGCAGGGCGGTTATGCCTGGTCAACTCTGCCATACCAGCGACGAAACAGCACAGCATGGTTCATGAACGCCGACAATCAGTATGTGGAAATCCTTGTGGAATCAGGTCTGATCGGGTTCGCGTTGTTTGCGGGATTCGGCATTCTTCTGACCATCCAGTCGATGCAACTGATTCTGTATGAGGGAAAAATACGGAACGGCGAAGGGTTGTGGACATATCGAACTGCTCTCGGAATGGCTGGCATGGCAATGATGTCGTCACAGGCGATCGTGGCGTTTTTTGACTTTGGAATCGGGCTCAGTTCAACAATGGCCGCCATTGCTGTTTTTGGCGGCATTCAGGCTGCCGTTCAGATAAATCGGCCGGCACTCCAGTCTGAACCCAAGCCATGGTTTGCCATGAATAGCAGCATAGTCGGTTGGTCGCTGAGATTGGCACTTGTGGCAACAGTTTACGGATCCATCTCAGAATTGCGTCAGGCCGACAAAGTCTATCCGGCGATTGTTGACTCAATCAGATTTTTGGACTCACCAGTGACACGCAACTCGCTGACACGACTGCCCGATCTGAAAGATCAACTTTCATCGTCACTAAAACAGTATCCCGATAATCCCGTCATCTGGGACCTGTTCGCGAGTATTTCAGAGGCACAATTCCGCCTTCGCGTGATCGATGATCTCTCTCCGGCTGGGGCGAAAGTCGATGACAATCAATTGCAGAGTGCCTGGTCACAACTCACTCCACTGGAATTTGCGCAGCGAATCGAATCGCTCAAGAAGAACCTGCCGCCCGAGGACTTTCAGCAGCTGCAGGAAAAAATTAAGGCATTCAGTATGGAATTTCCCTGGCAACAAATCGCACGGCAGGCATCAAGGCTGATGCCGCTATCGCCAGGAAATGCCGTCGATGCGGCTGCTGGGGCTATCAGCGCTGGAAATCTGGACAACGTGCAATTGGACGAACTGATCGCCGTCCGTTTCACCGACCCGGCGGGATCGAGATGGCTCTACCAGTGTGGCATGGCATGTCTGATCGTCCGACAATCCGGACGTGCGGCTGA
>JAYVNW010000241.1:0-6841 GCA_043758225.1 Candidatus Kuenenia sp.
CGCAACATGCACGGGGCGTTTGTTTTGGCTGCTTATTGGGGGATTTGTAGCGGCAGGAAAAACAAAGTTCAGGAAAATCTGGATAGTTCCTGGCTACAGATGTCATTTGATAACAGGAATATTTTGATCAAATCCCAGTCTTCTACCGCTCGAAGCCCATTTTTGGGCCGTTCAAGTTCGCGTTAGCACAGCAAAGTCATTCGCCGCGAATCCCGAAATGCTGATAGATCTGTGGCAGGATTCTCCCCCAGTCAGAGTAGCCCGTTATCCCTGAAAAGATGTGAAATAATCCCATCATGCCCGTGCAGCAAAGTCCAAAAGCATGGATTTCAGGAATTGATGCCATGACCACGCCGAGCAGAATAAAGAATCCGTTCGCGAAAGTTGCCTGACGTTCGAAGGAAATTCACATTTTCACTCTCGAACAGCTTCAGATTAATTTAATACGTCCCTGTCGTCCGTAGCTGGAAAACCAGCGAAATCCAATTGTACAAAACTTGTCACGCCGCGTGCCCGCAATCTAACAGAGGCGAGCACTGCAAAGTCCTCCGCAAACTTCAACGGTTCAGCTTCAACTTGCGGCATGTTGGCGACATCGTCTTGAGCGGTTTTGGAATGATCCGTATTAGCCGCGACATCATGCATCCATTCCTCGGCAGATTTAAAGATCTCTTCTAATTCAAGTTCGTTCAATGCAAGCAGCTCTGGCTGAAGCGTCGCAGGATCTATAGCGTTGGATGCGACCGAGAAATTAGCAGGTACGCTCCACGCAGTTGAAGTATCAGAACTGTCAAAAGCGCGAATCCAGACACGAAAATTGTTGCTGCTCGGAAGATTCTGAGTCGGTGTATATGAGGTTGACTGGAGATTTGAATCGGCGGCAATTCGCTGGCCGGTCGTCAAATTTGACAGCCATATTTCGTAACGAACTGCGCCTGCAACAGCAGTCCACGTAATGACGGGCCGAACAGACTGTACCGAATTCGCCGGGCCCAAAACCCGTGGCGGTCGGCCGATTTCAAAATCGAACGCATTGGTCCATGCATAAAAAGCTCCACCATTTACATTTGAGTCGCGGCCACGAACCCACGCACGGTAGGATCCAGCTGTCAGCGAGGACAACTTAAGGCTTGTCGGTTGAACACTGGAGTCATCGATCACTGCCGTCGTACTGGCTAGAATATTGCTGACCCATACCTGGTATTGAGCCGCTCCGTTGACTGGCAACCATGTCAATGTTGGCTTTGAAGAAAGTAAACTCCCGGTCACGGCGATCTGAGCTGGTGCGTAATTCACATTGATTGTGCCTCGCCGACTCCAGGCGACAAGGTCGCCCGCACTATTTTTGGCTCGCACCCAAACACCGTATTGTCCGACAGCGAAACCAGACACTGAGACGGAAGTTCCAGAAACGCTCGTATTTCTATAGTACTGCAACGTAGACGACGTTAAACGGTCCACCCAGACGTCGTAGGTCGCTGCTCCTGGAATCGGATTCCAGCCAATTGAAAAAGAATCACTCGTTTCCGTTCGACCAGAATTCAGCACGGTCGTCGTTGGCCGTAAATTCCAAACCGAAGGCGAACTCCACACACCCGCCTGCCCCGTCGCAGTGAATCCACGGACCCAGACGCTGTAGTTTCCGATCGGCAGTTCGGTTGTTACCGTGTAGCTCGTGATTGTGACTCCAGTCACATTGACAACCTGAGCCTGACCTGCACCTATGGTGATGTTATTTACAAACACTTGATAGCTAACGGCGTTTGAGATACTAGACCATGTAAATGTTGGAAGAGACGTTGCCACCGTTTGAGTGCTCGCGCGAAACGTTGGACTCGTGCGATCATTAACGATCAGTGATCTGTTTGCCGACTGAAGGCCCAGGGCGGCTGCCGTAATTCTGACAGTCTGATTTCCGTCGATAATGCCATCATCAACGGCACTGGCTGTAAATGTTGCGGAAGTCTGTCCTGCAGGAATCGTCACGGACACTGGCAATGTCAGGTTTGCAGAGGAATCGGAAGTCAGATTTACAAGAAGACTCGCCGAAGGATCGTCGTTCCGACTCACGGTGATGACGACACTTGTTCCGTTGCCGTTTTCGTACAACGTTGTCGTGTTGGAGGCTAATACCAGCGTCACAGGCGTTGAAGTCCCCGAGTTTGTCTCGAAGTCCACCTTGACGTTATCTGTACCAACAACAAGGTTCCCTTGGCGTTGATAGACTCTAGCCGCACCATTGACTGTAATGCTGGCTGTCACCGAATACGTTCCAGCTGGCACCACAAATCCGTAGCCGCCAGAAAATCCAATCGCATCAGAAAACACGGCACCGGTGGAGATGTTCGTCGCGGTGACCGTGCCACTTCGAATGGCCTCGCCAATTGTGTAGAAATTGTTGCTATCGGAATCCGTATACACGACGCCTGTAATGAACGGATTCTGATTTCGGCTGCCGAAATCTTCCGTGACCATTTGCGTAAATTCAAACGTATTTGCATTGTTCGGTGGTTTGAACGACCCCAGCCTGGCACCAACTCCCACTTCCTCCAAATCCGGTAACATAATATTTTCACGATGACCAGCACTCCGGATCAGCCCCGCATGCACCTCATCAATGAAATCCGTCGGAGACACGCTGACCTGTTTCGCTGCGTATCCAATATTCTCGGCCACCAGATTCCAGCGGTACCCGGCGTCTGTCACTCGCTGGTCAAACGTGGTACCGGAACCCAGTGTTTCGTGCGCAAAGTAGTCCCGGTCGATCATATCCTGAGAATGGGTGCCCGCCACGTTGATCAAATTCTGCTGCGGTGCCAGTGGTTGCTTTGGATCAGTCGTGATCGTTCCGGCCGCCAGATCCTTATTCAACGTTATTCCATATCGATCAGCTTCCGCAGTTGGATTCGCACGAGCTCTGTTAATCAACTCCAGCATATACTGCTCACTCTCCGACATTGAAGGAGCAGTAAGCAACAGGCGAGCTTCCAGCGAATCAAATGAGGCAAAGCCCCTGGCCTGGTTGCGTCGAGACTTTCGAGCTGATCGGGAAACAAAATTCAGTAGATCTGAAAATGTCATAGCTAGAAATATCCAGTTATCGATGGAGACAAAGAATTCAGTCGTGCAGCTTCTTTCCCATAGAATCAAATGCCACAATCAAAGTCTAGTAATTCATCGAAAAGTTGTCGATACGTTGCAGCAGAACAATCGTTCGGTATTCTCAGTCAGCACTGCGTCTCCCAGAATGCCAAAACTACCGTTAAGTTGGACAGTCACGCCTGACAGCAAGGGCGATTTTCTGCATTGTACCTCGACGGGCCAAAATGCCACACTGAATTTGGTTTTCCAAACTGCATGGACTGAATTCTACGAAAGTACGTGCCACTCACCTGCGTTCCGTCAGGAAAAATTGAGCAACAACCCGGGAAAACGCTAACAGCACGCAAACGGTATGGTAAACCAGCAATAGTGCGATCATGGACATGAACCACTTCCGCCACAATATCAACAGAAGCCCAGCATGGTGCCAAATTCACGGGTATTGCAAGGCGGCAAGAATAGTGAGCGGAAGTGAAATTGAGTCTTGAGTGAATCGAGTTAGGTCCAACGGAATTTTAGCTTTCTTACGTGTTTTAAAAATAGAATATCGCATAATTACCGTCGGCTCATTATCCGCATTATTCGTGGCCGCGTTGGAGAAGGCCGGAGTCGCTTCAAGCAATCGCAATGCATCCGATTCCCTGCCCATCGAAATCAAGATTCCCGAAGGCGACGAGCTCAGCGAATACATGCAGGTCATGTGCGACCTCAACGTGCTCGCCTTCCAGACCGACACAATTCGCGTCAGCACCTACATCGGCTCCACGCCGAACGGTGTTTCTTATCCGGAGCTCGGGTTCATGGACGAGCATTACTCCCAAACGCATCATGAAAACAGGCCCGAGATGGTTGCGAAAATCTAAAGATTGCCATGCTAAACCCACAAAATTTTAACCGTTCATTCCTGCTCCTCGCCTTCAGCCTTGGCCTCGCCGGTGCCGTCCGCGCAGCGGAGCCGTTTGAAGCCTTTCTGGAGATGCATTGCGTTCGCTGTCACGGTCCTGAGAAGGAGAAGGGAGAACTGCGCATCGACCAGCTCTCACGCGATTTCAAGTTGGGCGCGGATACGCATCATTGGGCGGAGATAATCGAACAGGTCAACTCGGGCGAGATGCCCCCGGAGAAGGAGCTGAAACCGACGCAGGAGGAAATCGCGGCGTTCGTCACGAATCTCGACTTGCTGATCAAGGAGGGCCGGGCGGCGCGGATGGCGGCACGGCCGACGGTGACCCATTACCGCCTGAGCCGGAAGGAGTATCAAAACACGGTCTATGACCTGCTCGGCGTGCGATACGATCCGGCCAAGCCAGGGGAGCTGAACGAAGACACGCTATGGCACGGTTTTGAGCGCATCGGATCGGAACTGTCGCTTTCGCCATCGCATGTTGATCGCTACTACCGCGCTGCGGAACTTGTACTCGATCGCGCCTATCCCGCTGCGTCCGGCGAAGCTCGCAAAGTCCGCAAGACCGCTGCCGAGTTGCGTTACAACGGCGGGAAGACGCAGCAGGAGGCGCTGGACCGGTTCAGCATCAAGCGGCCGCTGCGTTACCTCCTCTTCCCGGGTCGAGTCGAGACCGCGCTCTCGCCCGGGTGGCTCGGGCAATCCGGTCCGGAACAAAGCGGGCTCTACAAAGTCCGCATTCAGGCCAGCGGAATTCGCCCGCCCGGCGGCCAGCCGGCTCACCTGAGCCTCGGCAAGGAGACGGGTGAGGAGACCGTCGCGGGGCTCATCGAATTTGACATCACCGCACCAGAGGACAATCCGGAGGTCCATGAGTTCGAGGTGTTCCTGGAGATGCCAACGACGCTGCACTTCTGCGTGGTGGCCACCGAAGGGGTTGACAGAAGAGGCGGCGCAGCATTCCGCAATGCGATCTCCAGCCCACTGTATATTTTTACACACAGCAGCGAGACCCTGCTCCTGAACCCAAACGCCCCTCAGATGTTCGATGACAAAGGGAACGGACTCTTTTCCACGGTGCTGGTCGATTGGATTGAATGGGAGGGACCGCTGGAGACCGAGGCCGAGAAGTCACTACGCAAGGGCCTGACGCCCGCTGAGGACGCCACGCCCGAGGTTGTCGCCGAACATCTCCAGCGGTTCGCCGAACGCGCCTGGCGGCGGTCGGTTAAGAAGGAGGAGCTGGAGCAGTATCTGCAATCCTACCGCTTCGAGCGCGATGCTGGCGAAAAGATGGCCGACGCCTATCGTGTGGCGATGCAGGGCGTGCTGACCTCACGACATTTCATCTACCTCGTCGAGGGCGAACCGGTGGCCCGCGAACGGCTCACCGATTGGGAGCTCGCCTCGCGGCTCTCGTATTTCCTCTGGAGTTCGATGCCCGACGAAGGGTTGTTCAATGCCGCCCAAAACGGCACGCTTTGTACGACGGACTTCCAGTCCGTCGATACAACAAACACGCGACGGACTGGGAAGTCCGTTTTACTAGCGCGGGAAGTGGACAGAATGTTGACGGACAGCAGGATCGACCGCTTCGTCGAAGATTTTCCGCGGCAGTGGCTGCAACTGCATCGCCTCGGCATGTTCCCTCCGGACAAGGGGCTCTACCCTCGCTACGACGCGTGGCTCGAAACGAGCATGCGTGCGGAGGTTATCGAATATTTCCGCGAGATGTTCGCAAAGAACCTGCCCGTGGATGGTTTCATCGATTCCGACTGGACCATGGCCAATGCCCGACTCTGCGATTTCTACGAACTTCCGGAACTGAAGACCGCCGGCTTCCAACGCGTCTCGCTCAAGCCCGAGGATCATCGCGGCGGACTGCTCGCGATGGCCGCAGTGCTCGGGCTGACCTCGGACGGCACGCGCCACCGTCCGGTGCATCGCGGTGTCTGGCTCAGCGAGGCGATCTTTAACAAGACGCCGCCACCACCTCCGGCGAATGTGGACGCCATCGAACCCACTCCGCCGGACGGCCCAAAGGCGACCATTCGCCAGAAAATAAAAGTACACGCCACAGACGCGAACTGCGCCGCCTGCCATGCGAAGATTGACCCCCTGGGCCTCGCCTGGGACAATTACGATGCCATCGGGCAATGGCGGATTCGTGAGAAGGTCGCACAGGGGCTCGGCGAGGACCCGCTAGTCGATCCCTCTGGAGTGATGCCCGACGGTCGTCTCTTCAAGGATGCCAGCGATTTCAAACAGCTGTTGATCGATGACCGCGACACGGTTGCGCGGGCCTTCATCGAGCAGCTTTGTACCTACGCGCTTCGCCGCGTGCTAACGGTGGATGACACCGATGACATCCAGTCGATTGTCGAAGAAGCAAGCAGAAACCATTACGGGGTCCGAGACATTGTGCGAGCGGTAGCGCTGTCGGACCTGATGCGGAAGAGATGAGTCGTTAGCTGTTAGCCAACCAGGTATGTCAGGTGGCCAGGCCAGAATAAATGAGTAATGAGTAATGGAGATTTAAAAATGCAAACGGAAGGGACAGAATTCGAGCGGAGGGGGCAGATATTGAAGAACGATTGCTGGAGTTCTCTGTTTGAGTTGGTAAGGCAATCGAGGCATTGCCTGATACTCGGCTTGGGCGACATATAGCCGGACAACTTGTTCGGTCAGGAACGTCGCCAGCTCCCAATTATGCCGAGGCATGCGTGGCAGAAAGTAAGAAGGACTTTATTCACAAACTTGCGATTGTCTTGAAAGAACTTCGCGAAAGCTCTGTCTGGATCCGCTTAATTGTCAAATCGGAACTGATACCGGAAC
>JAYVNW010000242.1:0-3840 GCA_043758225.1 Candidatus Kuenenia sp.
GGCGTCGAGCCATCAACATACGAGCACCAGCCTGATTTCGGCCGTATGCATCTCGCAGAGCATCCGGTTCTTTGCTTAGATCAAATGCCTCACGAGCCTGCTGTGAGCTGATAAGACCATACGCGCGCTGATAAAATGTGTCAACCGCATCCAACGAGTCGGCTTTTTCTTTGCTGGCGAAATGATTATTCACTGCGTCAAGAGCTCGACGGCGACGAGTGAATCGTTCGTCAGTGACACCGCCAGGCAACTGCAGATCGCGAACTGTGAATCCACCATCCGCTGGATCAGACCCGAGACTAAATGGGGCAAATGAGGAACTCAGGTATCCTGTCCCGGCAAATTCATTTGGCTGGCCAGGTATACAAATATAGGGAGGAATATTGTTACGTGGTTCAAACTCATGACTCACCACACTGCCCATGCTTGGGAAGGATAGAGCCGGGCTAGGTCGGTAACCCGTGAACATATTATGAGTACCACGCTCGTGCGCGGCTTCACCATGTGTCATGCTGCGACAGACAGTGATCTTGTCCATCACCTGAGCCGTCTGCACCCAGCGTTCGTTAATGAAAGTCCCAGGCACGTTTGACTGAATAGAATTCATCGGACCCCGGTATTCGATCGGAGCATAGGGCTTAGGGTCGAAACTTTCCTGGTGAGCCATCCCGCCCGGCAGGAAGATAAAGATGACCGACTTAGCCGTGCCTTCTTTTGTTTCGTAGTTTTTGATATCTGCCTGAGCTGACTGCATCTTGAGGTACTGAGCCAGCGTCAGACCGATTCCGCCGCAAAAACCAACGTGCAGAAAATCTCTCCGTGAATTACCTCGAGCCATAATAAATCTCCAATGGGGAAATACACAAACAGCCAAGCCGCTGATCAGCAGTCGGCCATTAACGTTTGCACTACTACGTCTGCGTTAGGCAGAATCGCGTGGATCAGGTGGGAATTGAGGTGGGGTGCTTCCGAGAATTAATCCTCGAATGCGTTACAGTGTTGAGTCGCCGCACTGCATTGTCAATAATTCGAACAAAATTTAACCCGTTGTGAACCACAGAAGCGACGTGCACTTGAATCTTTCTCAGAATCAGCAGATATCGCAACTTTACGCCGTGGACTAAGTTGTACATAAAACACTGCGTCATCTTTCAACGTTTCTCCTTGCCAAAATATTCGTCACAATCCATTCAAATCACAGCTTTGTATGAAAACCACCGCGATGAATTTCTGCCAGCGGTATTGAATTCCAGGACTGTCAAAATCCAATCAAACTCGTTCCAAAGCATTTTAAAAACGCGAATGTGCGTTACCATCCTCGCGTTTTCACAATTTCGAAGGCATTTTCGAGCCTCATTGTGAAAAATCAATTTAGTTTTGGAATGTACTCAGTCATGCCTACACTTTCCGCTGTCGAGACGGCTCAATTGTCCTGGCACGAGATGGCAGACGCTGTTCTTCACGGACGGGCCTTATCTCGCGATGACGCAATGCGAATTCTTCGGGCGGATGACGACGATCTCCTCGCGATCCTCGATGCTGCATATCGAGTTCGCCGACAGTACTTCGGCAGGACAGTTCAGTTGTACTATTTAAAGAATGCCAAAAGCGGGCTCTGCCCGGAAGACTGCACGTACTGCTCGCAGTCCAAAATATCGGAAGCACCGATTGAAAAATACGCCATGCTGAATGCCGAACGTCTCCTCGACGGCGCTCGCAAGGCAGCGGAAAGCAAGTCTCGAACATATTGCATCGTCGCCAGCGGGCGTGGACCAAGTGATCGAGAAGTAGACCATGTCGCCAGCGTCGTGAAACAGATCAAGGATCAATATGGTTTGCACATCTGCTGTTGCCTGGGTCTGCTCAAACCGGAACAGGCTGTGAAGCTTAAAGAAGCCGGCGTGGATCGAGTCAATCACAATCTGAATACCAGCGAACGCTTCCATGGCGAGATCTGTACAACTCATACTTTCAAGGATCGCCTGGAAACACTCGACATCTGCCGCAACGCCGGCCTTGAACTCTGTGCAGGCATGATCGTTGGAATGGGTGAAGTGCATGATGATGTCGTCGATGTTGCGGTAAAGCTGGCTGAATTGAACGTCGAATCAATCCCGATCAACTTTCTGAATTCCATCGACGGTACGCCGTTGCAATCTGTCCACGAACTTGATCCACGCTTCTGCCTGAAGGTTCTGGCAATGTTTCGACTGACGAATCCAAAGGCTGAACTTCGCATCGCTGGCGGTCGTGAAGTGAATCTTCGCTCCATGCAAGCGATGGGGCTTTATCCGGCGAATTCCATGTTTGTCAGCGACTACCTGACAACGCCCGGCCAAAAAGCGGAAGAAGATTTCCGTATGATCTCTGACCTTGGATTCGAGATCACCGCTGGCGACTACGAATCATCCAAACTGCTGGCTCTGTGGAAGAACGCGTAACAACTATGGCACCATCCACGTCAGCCAATATGCCTGAGCCAACGTCAACAAACCCATCATGGATGCAAGAGCGACACTATGCCAGAAGACGAAGCGAAGGATCTGGCCTTCGTTGCCGGTTTGTTTTGTCGCGACCGCCGAAACGACGATGCTCTGGGCATCAATCATTTTTCCCATCACGCCGCCCGTGCTGTTAGCCGTGCAGATGAGGACCGGATTGAGGCCCAGACGTTCTGCCGTTATCCGTTGTAAACTTCCGAACAGAGCGTTGGCCGAGGTGTCGGAACCAGTCAGGGCGACACCGAGCCAGCCGAGCATCGCGGCAAAGAATGGGTACAGCACGCCGGTTTTTGTAAACGCCAGACCCAGCGTCGCGTCCATGCCGCTGTAGCGAGTCACATAGGCAATGGCCAGCATCAAAGCAATTGTCAACAACGGATATCGCATTTGCACAAACGTGCGTAACAGAGTTTTACAAAACTGCGCCGGCGGAACACTCATCCAGATTGCAGAAAGCAAGGACGCACAGAAGATCGATGTTCCAGTCGCTGACAGCCAGTTGATTTTGTATTCCGCCGTTTCTGGCTTTGCATCGACAGCGACTTCCACATTCCGTTGTACCTGCAGATGCAGTCCGGGAACCGCGAACTTGACCGTGGTTTGGTCGTCGAAGAATGATTTTACATCCTGCAAACCCCAGACGAATACGCAGATCGACAGCAGTGCCCACGGAGTCCATGCGGAGATCACTGCACTTGTCGAGTGTAATGAATTGTGCGTCAACGCACTGTCGTTCGGGATCGATGAGCTTTCCACTTCATCGTCAAACCGCCACACCTCGCGTGGTTTCCAGACCTTCACGAACAGAGTCAACGCAATCAGCGACGCCAGTCCGGCCGCAACATCCACAAGTCGCGGGCCCATATAATTGGCCGTATAAAACTGTACTGCAGCAAAGGTTCCGCCGCAGACAAGCACTGCTGGCCAGACGCCTTTCAACCCTCGCCAGCCGGACATTGTGCAAACCATCCACGCGGGTACGATCAGCGAAAAGAAGGGCAACTGACGCCCTGCCATTTGGCTCAACAGCATTTCATCCAGGCCAGACGTATCAGCGAGCACTTTTATCGGAGTTCCCAGCGCCCCGAATGCGACGGGGGCCGTATTTGCGATCAACGCCATTCCGGCGGCCTGCAGCGGACGAAATCCGGCTCCGATCAGCAACGCCGATGAAATTGCGACGGGGGTTCCAAATCCGGCGGCTCCTTCAACAAACGCTCCAAAGCTGAAGGCAATCAGCAATGCCTGAATACGTCTGTCCGGCGACAGCGACACAACCGACTGCTTCACAATTTCGAACTGTCCGGTTTCTACAGTCAGCGTGTAGAGAAAAATGGCC
>JAYVNW010000243.1:0-7336 GCA_043758225.1 Candidatus Kuenenia sp.
GAGATCACTCGGCGGCCACGAGAAGTTTATCGGGTGACAGGGAGCTTGTCACCTGGATTTTGGCCGGTGCGATGATTCCGGTCGAGGCGGATGCGATGATTGTGTGTCGCCGACAGTGACCCGATCAGCCTTCGGCGTGCGACATCGAGTCGCGGGTTGCTCGAATTCGAATGCCGTGCGCAGCAGGAAGAGAATCGGGCGGCTCGAAAATGGCCAACGAAAATGCCTGATGTCGCGACGATTGATCTCGGCGATGAAGTCAAACCGACGCTGCCGGCGAATTTACTCCGCCAGGAGTTACAGGTAGCAACCATAATAAGAGCAACATTGGCAACCGTAGAAACGTCCACCATTCCCGAATCGTGAACAAATACCAAAGGAGGGAGAAAGGCGTGGCAGAGAGATCAGGAAGTCGCAGTCAAAGCGTGGAGTACGAATTGACCTCATGCGTTTTCGTCAATCATCCGGGCGTTGATGCGATTGTACAGGCTGTCCCAATCTGTGATGGAGACCTGAGTTTGCCAGACATCGCCACGGCGAAGATCGTCAATCTGATCGTTTTGTGATTCTGGTGTCATGACCTGAATTGCCTGATTTGTGCCTTCGATCGTTCCCGTCACTGACTTGCCAAATTCGTAACGAGGGTCGGATGTCATGGAACCCATCAACGAGGTTACTCGATCAATGACAATCGCAGCATCAAAGATTTGACCAGCGGCATTTGCAATGATGTCGCCGCGTTCGTTACCGTGCCTTGGCGCGGCACTTAATCTTTCAGCAAGCTCCATGATGTCTGATGACGGGGCCCGGTGCGCTGCATTTGCAGTGTCGTCCGAGTCATCAGAATTCGACGGTGCAACTGCCAGTTTCGGCGGCGCAAATGAAACTGGTGTCGGTGTGAATGATGCAGGTGCAGGAGAGAACGCCATGCCGATGTCTGCAGAAGGTTTCAAGGTCGGTGTGTCAGACACGTTTTTAAGAAACGTCGCTGGCACGACCTGCAGCGGCTGAGTTTTTGACCAGTCGGGAAACGACGGGATGTCGATGCGAACTTCAGCAGTCCACTGGATTTTGTTGTCCGACAAGTCTAGGCTGAATGCGTCCGTTGCAGGAAACGCAAATGTGAATTCTTCGGAAACCAGTTCACCTGCCGTCAGAACGTCGTTGGAACAAACTGCGGTTTTTTGCTCCAGAATTGTATGTTTATGAGTTGTTGATTTTGTGCCGCTTCCAGATGTTGCAAGTTCTCTGCCCAGCAGCGTCAGACTGATGCTGTTGATTCGAAACTGCTTTCGCGGCTGAAACTGAACTTGAGCGGTCCATTGTTCGCCGGGTGCCACAACAACGTAGGGGATCAACAGCTTCACCTCTCCGAGGCGATTCGCCAATGCCTTGTTCCGAAACCAGAAGAATCCCGCCACGAGCAAAATTATTGGCAACAAAAAGATTGCGAAAACTACAACACCGGCCAGCACTCCGGCCAGAATGATGAACAGAATCACCTTGCCGACGACTGACGACGTTGCTGCAGTCGGTTTCAGCGTAATTGGCGTTTCGCGGCTACCTGCAAAACCTTCCGGCGGCTCACCGGGTTTGAGCAGATATTCTTCTTCGGCCTTGGGGTTGACTGACCATGGAACCTCCATCTGGACGGACACGTAATGATCCACATTGACCAATGTGCCATGGTAAGTGACGGGGTGAGTTGCACCCGTAATTGAAAACGGAAGCTCATGTTCCTCGCCTTGCGAATAAGATCTGGCTGCCTCAAGTTCAATAGTTTCCTTTGGTCCTGACGTTACATTTCCCCGTCCATGAGTGCGCCACTGATGCGTAAGTGCGATCCGTTTGCTTTTCACTGCTTCATTGACGCGAATATGCACGTGACCGGTGATCGACTCAGCGCCCGAATATGTGCGATCCTTACGGTCGAATTCAATTCTGATATCGCACTTAGACATCCTGAATAGTCCTTAGTTGTTGAAAGGTGAGATACATTGAATGCTCTATGCTGCGAATGTCTGAGCCAAACTGTCTGAATAATTCTGCTGCGGTGGCCTGCGTGATTTTTGGAATCGGTCCCGCTTCCCGCCGTGTAAATTCAATCCGTGTATTGAGAAGATTTTGCACGCGAGATGCATCTGTAAACTGATCTGCAGCAATTGTTAAAACCTGCCGACCAGATCGACGCAAAGCCTGTTCAAAATTCGTATGAGTCCCGAGGATCAAACGTCGCTGCGAGCGAAATGTCTGCCATCGCTGCATGAAAGTCATTCGTTGAGCTTCGTCAATGAATAGTGGTTCACCCGTTGCAGGAAGAGCCACACTTGGCCCTTCCGGGATGTGCACATAAGCGTTTTCGGCGAACTGAGCGGCAAGTGCCAGAAGGTGAGTGGTTTTGCCGTAACCTTTTTCTCCGATAATCTGCATGACGGACCGAGGTGACTTCAAATGCTGCAATGCAACGTCACATTCTACGATCGCCAGTCTGGTCCTTTCGGCCACTGTGAGTTCGCCAAACGGATTTCGACGCAAATTCAGATATAAAAAAGGCAAGCCAGACACTCATCACCTTCAATAGCGATGGACAACGGCGACGTTCGTTTGTATCTGTAAGGGGTTCTATGGTATCGAACTCCGAGGATAATCACAGTCGAGGAGTATTTGCATGCAATCTGCGAGATTCAAACGTCTGATTTCTCAAGTCAGCCGACGACGCATGCTGCAGATCAGTGCGGCCGGATTGCCGGGAGTTCTGAACGCGGGATCGACCCGGGCGGATTCAAATAATCCCCTCAGCGCAAAAGCTGATCATTGTATCGTGCTTTTTTTGAACGGTGGTCCCAGTCATCTTGATATGTGGGACATGAAGCCAGAAGCACCCTTAGAGATCCGCGGCGAATTTGATCCGATCGCCAGTAGTCTACCGGGTGTTCCAGTTTCCGAACACCTGCCACGACTCGCTCAGCAAATGCATCGTACGACGCTGATTCGTTCGATGCATCACAGCGTGAATAATTCTCACGCCGCAGCGGTCTACGCGGCCTTGACTGGACATGATCGTGGTGAACAGGGCGGAGGTGCGAAGCCGTCGGACCATCCGTCTCCCGGATCTGTGATGGCAAAACTGCGTCCTGCGGTTAATCAAACATTGCCGTATATCAGTCTGCCCTACAAGACCAAAGAAGGCGCGGGTGGACCGTTGCAGCCGGGGTTTCTCGCAGGTTTTATGGGTCCGACGTTTGATCCGTTCTGGGTATTGAATAATCCGAACGCCGCAGATTTTCATGTGGATAATCTTGCACTGCCATCGCCAGTCACTGCCGCACGAATGAACGATCGATCCCGGTTGTTGACGGATCTGGGACGTGGCTTAAAGATTCGCAACGAGCCGTCTCTGTCCGCAATCGATGATTTTCAGACTCGGGCGTTTGAGTTGCTGACATCTGATGCAGCCCAGCAGGCGTTTGATCTGAATCTGGAAACGCCGGAAATGCGTGCTCGCTATGGTCGCAATATCTACGGTCAGAGTACGTTGCTGGCTCGTCGCCTTGTCGAAGCGGGAACGCGATTCGTCACGCTGTCATGGGCACCGGATGCGAATGCCACATGGGACACTCATGGGGACAATTTCAACAAGCTGAAAAAGATTCTGCTCCCGGAATTCGACGCTGCCTGCAGTAGTCTACTGCAGGATCTGGATGACCGAGGTATGCTTGAGCGAACGCTGGTCTGTGTGCTTGGCGATTTCGGGCGCACACCCAAAATCAACGCCGGGGCTGGTCGAGACCACTGGAATTCCTGCTACACGATCATGCTGGCTGGAGCCGGTATTCGTCAGGGTTTCGTCTACGGAGCCAGCGACAAGACAGGCTCCGTGCCTGCGGAATCACCCGTGAGTCCCGGCGATGTTATGGCGACGATTTATCGATTGCTGGGCGTACAGTCGACCACGCAGATTCTGGATTCGCTTGGGCGACCGCACGAAGTTGTGCCGCAAGGGCGCGTGATTAGTGAGATTATGGCGTAGGCATATTCGGCCGTTGAACTTCCAGATAGGTCGAACTTTGGATAGGCGATTGAGAGGTCGCCGAACCGTTCGTACATCTTTTCAAAATGATTCGCTACGGGTGTTTGATCGATTCTTGCATCGCTTTAATCAGCAACTCTTTCTGCTGCCGTGACAGAGACTTGATCGCAAGTTCTTTTTTCAATGCGTGACTCTGGCTTGGTTGCGGTTCCGGATAGGCCAGGACAACTGGCAGGCGGGTTCGAGTGTCACGGGAAGCGGTTCTGGCGTTGTGTTGTTCCAGCCTGCGAGGCAAATTGTTGGTGATTCCCGTGTAAAGCGACTTGTCGGCACAACCCATCAGGTAGGCAAACCAAATTGCGTCTGACTTGTTGTTCTTCAATTCCGTTAAGAGCTTTGCCACAGCTACCTCAGCTTGATCAAAGCCTCCGACCGCTTCATCTTACCGATAGCCGTTGCCGTCGTTGTGACGAATTTGATGGGCTGGTCTCGAAACATACAGCAGAGGCCAAGGCGAGTTACTGCTTTACTCATCGATCATCCTGCAAAACGTCCTGACGAAATCTTTACGAAGTTGCTGGTAACCGCCAGCGTCCGCATGAAGCGGAATGTTTCCCACGAACATGTTTCGCAGGAGGGTTTCCGGCTCGACCAAGACCAACATTATCTGATGATTGTACTGAAGTGTGCAGCGCGACGTCGAATCGAGGATGGATCTGTAGAACTGAAGCCCAGCGATTTTGTGAACATTCCCGCGCACAAAACGCATCGCATCGAATGGACTACGCGAGACGACTTGTCTACTTCAGACAATCTTTCGGCATGGCCGTGAAGGTGACATCTCACGTTAAACTGGCGATCCTGCCGTTGAGGTTTGATACATGAAATCCACCGACAAAAAAACGCCGCAAACCCAATATGGAAAGGGCTCACGGCGTTCTGTTTTTCAATTAAAAGTCGGGGCGACACGATTTGAACGTGCGACTTCCGCGTCCCAAACGCGGCGCTCTAGCCAAGCTGAGCTACGCCCCGATTTGTTCGTCTCTGACACGGTCGTTTTAGTGAACATGTCTTCGTCAAACAATTGACACACACAGTCGAGAACGAGTTCGCGAAAATGCGTGCAACGGGAGTGTAGCGTGACTGACCTCGCGATGCCAGAGTTCGTCACGCAAGTTCTTACAGGTTCGAACTAGCTTTTTTCGATACACTGGATGTTCTTGCAGAAACTGCTGGTCGCAAATCCCCGGTTCCAGCGTGACGCCAGAAGCCAGTCAAGGAACTCGCTTGTATCTTCGCACGTTGAAATACGCATTATTCTTCACCATACAACGGGAGATTCGACAGCCTCGCGATGTAACTTCACTACGGGGAAATCTCCTAAAGTCCGTCGTACATACTGAGCCACAGGTGCTCTCAGTGACGAGAAAACAGGGACGCCAAAGTTCCGGTGGGATACCGGTTTACGGCAGCGGCACTGAAGCGAATTACAATCTTTGCCGGCGTACGGATGGAATCATGTGGTAGAATTCGAATGCTCGATTTCGGGAGGTTACGGACGGACCATTAAACACCGTGTTCATGAATGTTCGCAGTGTCGGCCCTGATGTGACACTCGCATCCGAAGTTCCGCCAAAGGTTAATTAAAAGGGAGCAGAGATTGTCGAATAAAGTAACGATGGGCGAGAGCTCCGATGAATCGCCGTATTCCGTTTCGCAGGTTTCAAATTCTCCCGGGGGATCAACGGGCAAAACGCTGCAGGCTCCCGGGCAGCTTACTTTAGCGTCAACCGCCTTTTGGGGCTTTCTGGCGACCCAGTTTTTGGGAGCCTTCAACGACAACTACTTCAAACAAATGGTGCTGTTGATCTGCGCCAGTAATGTGGCAGTTGTCGCAGGGAAAGGTGCAGCGAATCCAGATCGACAATCACTGGCGATGGCAGCCTTTGCGTTGCCGTTTGTGTTGTTGTCAGGTCTTGGTGGATTCCTTTCTGATCGCTTTTCAAAACAGTACGTCATCGTTAGGTGCAAGGTGGCCGAAATTGTCATTATGGCTACTGCCTTCTTTGTATTGCT
The DNA here is from genome assembly GCA_043758225.1 of Candidatus Kuenenia sp. GTDB lineage: Bacteria > Planctomycetota > Planctomycetia > Planctomycetales > Planctomycetaceae > SXXK01. The sequence continues at coordinate 6,107 of JAYVNW010000243.1, forward strand.
GATCCCAGGCTTAAGCGCCGACATGCAACTCATATGTCTAATATCGGTGCTGTTTTTGATGGGTGGTCACAGTGCGATTTTCGGGCCTTCCAAGTACGGGATTCTGCCCGAGTTGTTTCGTCCCGACAAACTGTTGCCGGTAAACGGTGCCGTACAGATGACGACGTTTCTGGCGATCATCTTCGGAACCGCCTGCGCTGGTGTGGCTTTGGATTCGATTCGCGAGTTCCTTTGGATCGGCAGTGTGATTGCCGTTGGAATTGCAGTCGCAGGCACCGTGTCTTCTTTTCTGGTCCCCAGAACACTGGCAGCCAATCCGAGCCTTAAGATTAGACTCGAGAATCTGGCGATACCGGCTGATGTCGCCCGCCTGGTTTTGCGTGAACGCGGACTGCTGAAGGCACTTCTTGTTGCAGCCGTGTTTTGGTTTCTCGGTGGCGTGACGCAGATGGCCGTCAACACCCTTGGAAAATCGTCGATGGGATTAAGTTCGACTCGAACCAGTCTGATGGTGGCGGCGATCGGATTTGGAATTGCTGCCGGTTGCGCGATGACGGGGCTATTTGGTGGAAAAGGAAATGGTTGTCGGTGGGTGACCGGTGGAGCATGGTTGTTGTTCATTTCTCTGTCGCTGGTTGCGTTTCTCGGCAGCGGGCAACTTGGAGTTCCGGCGAGTTCTGGAGTGGAGGACGAAGGAATTCTCACAGGCATTGTGCATGCCGATTTGCTGGAATGGAGCCTGCGGTTCAGCATGACGTTGCTCGGCTTCGCTGCTGGCATGTTTGTGGTGCCCGTGCAGGTTTATCTTCAGCAATCACCGCCGGCGGAATTGAAAGGCCGATTGCTGGGAGTCCAGAATCTGGTGACATGGATCGGCATTCTTCTATCCGCAGCGTACTTCGCAATCTGCGGAGTCATGCTGAATCGATTTGGCGGACAGAATGGCGACTCCCGCTACCAGTGGATTGTATTTGCATCCCTCGCTGCGCTGATGCTGCCGATTTGTGTCTTTTATCGGCTGCCGAATGTTGAAAGTGATAAGACATCTAAGGATCGCTCGATACATAAGTGATCGGCAAGGTGCTTTCCCCCCGTGGGACATTTCTGACAGTGGCATATCGAATGCGGGGGAGAGGAGACATTCGCAAGAAACTTGCAGACTCATTCCTGACCGAGCTAAGTATCGATCGCTTCAAATACGCCACGGTCGCGATTTTTCCTGGCCTTCAA
>JAYVNW010000244.1:0-2177 GCA_043758225.1 Candidatus Kuenenia sp.
GCTTCGCGCGCAGCTTTCAGATAAGGAACCAGCGTCAGGTGAATGAACATGACGTTTTCTTTGCCGACGTCGAGCGGAATTTGTCGAATCGCTTCCAGAAACGGCAGTCCTTCGATGTCGCCAACAGTGCCGCCAAGTTCTGTGATGACGACATCAACTTCTGGAGTCGCGAGACTCAGAATGCTGGCTTTGATTTCGTCTGTAATGTGCGGCACGACCTGCACGGTGTGGCCAAGGTATTCGCCGCGGCGTTCCTTTTCAATGACCGACAGATAAATCTGACCAGTTGTGTAGTTCGAGTGGCGATTGAGTTCGCCGGATGTGAAGCGTTCATAGTGGCCGAGGTCGAGGTCGGTTTCTGATCCATCGTCCAGCACGTAAACTTCGCCGTGCTGAAACGGGCTCATCGTGCCCGGATCGACGTTCAGATACGGGTCCAGTTTCTGCATCCGGACTTTCAGGCCGCGACGTTCCAACAGCATCCCAATGGATGCGGATGTCAAGCCTTTCCCGAGAGAACTCACCACACCGCCTGTGACGAAAATATGCCGACTCATGATAACCCTGCGTTCCCGGTCGCGTTGAAAGTTCCGCTTTTTGGGGAAGGTCTGCTGACGGCGCTCGGCTCAGAGGGGGGCTTCGCTGCCACGGGACACTGAAAGCCCCGTCTTTCAGGAAGTGCTTCTTACAGGACAAAACGTCCGCTCTCAATGGAGCGCGGCTGCATTCTTGCCGATCGCTGATAATTGGCAGTACTTTCCCGGAAATCTCGCCGCATCGATTGCTTGAGTCGTGCTATTGAAGCCTATTTCTGGACGGCCTGAAGAAGCCCGTAAATAGCGTCCCTAAATCAACAACGTAGACGAAAGTTGAACTTTGAAGGCCCTTGGTGCTGAAGAATGGTGGGTGGTTTGGTGAAAATCGGGTATTCGGACGCTGCTGCCGTTTTGCTAAGCAGAATTGCGATGGCGTTGACGTGAGACAGGCCCTTAGCCTGTTGATTGGTTTGCGTAAAGAATGACAGGCTGGAAGCCTGCCTCACGACCAATATGGAACAGAAAAGCAGAAAAATAATATGACGACATCAATTTTTGATCTTACCGGCGAAACGGCCGTGGTTCTTGGCGGCACGGGAGTTCTTGGCGGCGGCATGGCATCGGCCCTGGCGGCTGCCGGAGCGAAAGTTGCGGTCGTGGGACGCAACGAAGAACGCGGAATGGCTCGCGTCAAGCAAATTGAAGCGGCCGGAGGGACTGCAATCTTTCAAACGGCGGATGCTCTTGACGCAACATCATTGACGGCGGCACGAGATGCGATCATCAGCAAGCTGGGATCGATTACGGTTCTGATCGCGGCAGCGGGTGGCAATCGACCAGACGCGACTTTGCCTCCGGGCAGCGACTTCTGCAAACTGTCTCGCGACGGATGGAACGGAGTCTTCGACTTGAATCTGGTAGGCGGTGCATTGCTGCCGGCTCAGGTGTTTGGCGAAACAATGCTGGCGCAGACAAAAGGCAGCATCATCAACATCGCTTCGATGGCAGGAATGATTCCGTTGTCGCGAGTTGTTGCATATTCCGCCGCGAAAGCTGCCGTCATTAACTTCACCAAATTTCTTGCCCGCGAATGGGCGACGCGCGGTGTGCGAGTGAACGCTATCAGTCCTGGATTCTTTCCAGCCGATCAAAATCGCGCACTGTTGTTCAAGGAAGACGGTTCTTACACAGAGCGCGGTGGTCAGATTATCGGACACACTCCGATGTCGCGTTTTGGTGACGCGCAGGAATTGGATGGTGCTGTTGTTTGGCTGGCATCGCAAAAGGCTTCGTCGTTTGTGACGGGGCAGAATATCGTGGTCGATGGCGGGTTTTCATCGACGACGATTTAAGATTTTTGATGTGCGATTTTTTATTTCAAATCGCAAATCGCAAATTAAAAATCGCAAATCAAAAACCCCCTCTGTGGTCGACGGAACGACTGAATTCATTCGGACTTTTTTGTCAGGTAACAGTTATGGCAACAGTAACATTGCTCAGGAAACTTCTGCATTCAATTCCACTTGGCCGTAAGGCTGATCCCGATGTGAAGGCGGCCGTCGCAGCGGATGATCTCGCGGGGTTTCAAAAAGCGTTTCTGGCAGTCATTGCTAAGCCGGTAAAGCGACTTCGCAAACAGCT
>JAYVNW010000245.1:0-2250 GCA_043758225.1 Candidatus Kuenenia sp.
ACTTCAGCTCAGCTTTGTCCTGATGTTCGTAGGCCGCAAGAAACTGTGAAACAGATTTCAAAGCCCGCGCCTGACGCAGGACAGATCCCGGATGGTCATCCGTTTTTCGCTGGCGAACTTCGATATCGGAGAATAGCCATCGGTCACCTTCCCGAGCGACTTTCAGCAGCAGAAAACCATTCTTCGACGGCATTTTGACAAGAGCATCAGATTCATCCATCTGGATTTCCGGTCGGCGAGCCATATCACTTTCACATTCCTTAGCGACTCGATCCACCAGCCGACTCATCCACGATTCCGGCATCTGTTCCAGTGGTTCTCGCAGACTAACCGTGACCGTTGACAAAATAGTCGATCGATCATTGTCCTGAAATGTTGTCAGGAACTCGCGAACCGTCAGTAGCAGGTCCATGACTTCAGTGACCGACTTAGTAGCGCTCGTTCCCTTTTTCTTCTGTCGGATCAGAACATCATCAACGACCCAACGGCGTTTTCCCTTATCGCGTGCGATTTTGAACTGGTACTTCGTACCTTTTTCATCTTTCGCAATGGTTTCAAAAGTGTTGTCGTCCAGAGACGTGCTTTCGTCAATTTCCAGCTTCGTCTTGGGAAGCTTCAGGATGTCCAGATCTTTCCATGCGTCGGTTGATCGCATCGCACGCTGCTCAAATCGCGTCGATACGCTGCGCCGGAAGGCTTTTTCGTTGTCTTCTATCAACGCATCAGTGAATTGCGTAATGGCACGTCTTTCAACAGCGTTTCCCTCCAGGATCTGCGGCTTCAAGGCTGCACTTTTCAGCAATGCCGTATCAAAGAACGGCGTCGCGCAGCCCGGAATTGTCATTCCCACAATACTCGCACAGAGCACATAGAACTGGAAGGATTTTGCTGGCCGCATGGAGAGAGACTCCTGCCGAAACGCGTCGGTTTCCTGTCGCATGGCTGAACCGAAAACGCGATCCGGGAATGGAACTCAGAAGAAGAAAGAATTCTGAACGTAGTCTGGAAAGGAGCATACGAATTCAATGCACTCGATTCGCGCAAAGAGATTCATTTGCTGTTCGCAGAGTCCCAATTCCCGCCGATGCGGTCAACACGCCGATGCCTTTGTGGACCGTTACCGCAAAAACTGTCTCCACAACGCGACGAATTTCCGGCGGATTTCGCGCTGGATCCGAATCGCCAGGCAGGTACCAACGCATTTAAAGTAACGATGTGGCAGATTCTGCTGATCACATGTCACGAATCCCCGAACTCCGTCAGGCTCCAACGCGAAGTTTCGCATCAGACGGGCGCATCCAGCTGTCGGAACAGTTCTACTAAAAGTCGCTCGAGCCGCTCACCGCCCTGAGCTGCAATTTTCAGGATTTTGCTGATATCTGCCGGTTCCAATGCATCCGGCAAACACATGTCTGTCACGATCGAAAAACCGACGGTCTTCAATCCTGCATGGACGGCTGCGATGCACTCCGGAACAGTTGACATGCCAACAATATCGGCGCCCATCATTCGCAGCATTCTGTATTCGGCACGAGTCTCCAGATTCGGTCCGGATACCGCCACCAGCACGCCTTTGTGGGCTGAAATGCCAAGTCCCAAAGCAATTCGGCGAGCCTTTTCAACCAGATTTCTGTTCCATGGTTCGCTCATGTCCGGAAATCGCGGCCCCAGTCGATCGTCATTAATGCCGCGCAATGGATTGTCGGGCATCAAATTAATGTGATCTTCCAGAATCACAATATCCGCCAGACTGTATTGCGGATTCATACCACCGACGGCACTGGTGACGACGAGCGTATCGGCTCCCATGGCTTTCATGACGCGAATTGGGAAAGTCACCTGCTGCAGTGAATAACCTTCGTAATAGTGAATCCGTCCCTCCATCGCCATCACAGCGACGCCTTCAAGTGTGCCACACAACAATTTGCCGGCATGTGACGGTGCCGTCGATCGCGGAAAATGAGGAATTTCGGCATAAGGGATCGCAACTTCGGTCTTGATTTTCGTTGCCAGTCCACCAAGCCCGGTCCCCAGAATCAATCCTGCGCGGGCAGGCCCGGCCCAACGGACTTTCAGCCATGCCTGAGTTTCCTGGATCTGCTCCCACAATCCGTCCATACGAAAAACTCCCACCAGGATAGTAATTCCACAAAAAAGGGCACTCCGATTGCGGAGTGCCCTGAAGGCTACATTTTGACGTTGACGACTTCAACTGATCCAAATGCAACTCAGCAACAGAGTTGCAGAAAG
>JAYVNW010000246.1:0-2769 GCA_043758225.1 Candidatus Kuenenia sp.
AACGCGATGGCCAGCAGCAATCGAGGCACATTCCTGATCGCAACCGTCAAGGGCGACGTGCATGACATTGGCAAAAACATCGTTGCCGTGGTCCTTCGCTGTAACAACTTCAAGGTCGTTGACCTCGGCGTCATGGTGCCATGCGAACGAATCCTCGAAGAAGCGATCAAGCACAAGGCCGACATCATCGGACTGAGCGGTCTGATCACACCGTCTCTGGAAGAAATGATCATCGTGGCTCGCACAATGAAGGAGCAGGGCTTCACCGTTCCACTGCTGATCGGCGGTGCCACCACCAGCGCGAAGCACACGGCGGTAAAGATTGCTCCGGCGTACGATCAGCCGGTTGTGCACGTGGGTGATGCGTCGCTGTCAGTTGGCGTTGTCGAAGCGCTGCTCGATGCCGATCGCAAAACCGACTTTGTAGAAAAAAACCTCGAAGCACAGTCCAAAGCCCGCGCATCCTTTGATCAGCGCCAGCAGGTGACACTGATTCCTTACGCTGATGCTCTTGCGAAACGCATGACGATCGACTGGGCGAGCTACACACCGCCGAAGCCCGAGTTCCTGGGGACTCGGATCATCGAAGACCTGCCTCTGGAGGAACTGGTCCCGTACATCGATTGGTCTCCATTCTTCAGTTCATGGCAATTGATCGGCAAGTATCCGAAGATTCTGAATGATGTGGTTGTCGGGGAGGAAGCTCGTAAGTTGTTCGCGGACGCTCAAGCAGAATTGAAGACACTGCTTGCCGACAAAAGCATCAAAGCTCGCGGCGTTTATGGTTTCTGGCCCGCGAATTCCGATGGCGATGACATCGTGTTGTGGAACGATGAATCACGTACACAAGAACTTATGCGTTTCCCAATGCTCCGACAGCAATGGGAACGAGTTGGCCAGACGAGCTTTCGATCACTGGCGGATTACGTGGCGCCAAAATGTCGCCATCACGCTCTGCGTGATGAGCCGATAACAGCGAGTTCTCATAAACCAACGCCACTCGCCCCAAACGATAACCCCTCAGGGCTCGTCACGCGGAGAGATGACGGCTACATTGACTACATCGGCGCGTTTGCCGTCACTGCCGGCGAGGGTTGCGATGAACTCGCGAAATCCTTCGAAGCCTCCGGCGATGACTACCGAGCCATCATGATCAAAGCTCTGGCCGATCGATGTGCCGAAGCGTTTGCAGAGTATCTGCACGCCAAAGTGCGACGCGAATGGAGCTACGGCAAGTCCGAGGCGCTGACGAACGACCAACTCATTGACGAAAAGTACGATGGCATTCGTCCGGCGTTTGGTTATCCATCGTGCCCCGATCATCTTCCGAAAGGGCCGCTCTGGAAATTACTGGATGCCGAAAAAGCCACCGGCATGTCTCTCACCAGCAGCTTCGCTATGTGGCCAGCAGCTTCGGTGAGTGGGCTCTACTTTAGCCTGCCGGATCGCATGATTCCCGGCTCGAAATACTTCGCCGTCGATCGCATCAGCAAGGATCAAGTAGAAAACTACGCCGTTCGCATGCAGATGCCCGTCAAAGACATCGAACGCTGGCTGGCGCCGAACCTGGGATACAATGGATAGCATTCCAGATACCACCGGGTTCCCCAAAATCCCGGTTGGTCACTGTGAAACTTTGGAATTTCATCTGCGCGTCAGAGGTCGAAACACCCATGGAGAGTTGCCGCCGTGCATGCGTCACATCGTTGTGTCAGCAACGATTATGAATCGAGCCTCGGGGAGACGCTCGAAGAAGGCCACGTCTTCGACGAGACACCAATGGCCGCCAACAGACTACGATTCCGTCCTCCACCGCTTGCACGTTGATTTGATTGTTCCTACAACGCTTTGACTGATGTTCTGCGATGCGCATGAACAACGTCTTTTGAGTTTTAAACTTTCGAGGTGTATTGCGTGCAGTTGGCTTCGCGTCGAATATTGCTCGTCGGAGCCGGACATACGAACCTGCATATTGTTCGAATGTGGATGCGGCAACCAATTCCAGACGCCAGCCTCACGCTGCTCTCGCCATTTCCATGTGCAACTTACAGCGGAATGCTGCCTGGCACGCTGGCTGGATATTACTCGCCGGCGGATATGGAAATTGATCTGTATCAGTTAACGAAATTTGCAAGAGTCAACCTCATCATTGACGAAGCAATCTCTCTGAATGCAGCTGAAAAGGAAGTCAGATTTTCCGAACGCCCGCCGCTGAACTTCGATCTTGCAAGCATCGGTGTCGGTTCGGTGCCACGGCAAATGGAGCGGCTGAAAACTCATCCCGGTTTTGTCCCCATTAAACCGATGTTTACGGCGCTGCAACGTCTCGACGCCGCAATTCATCAACAAACAAGCGATCCGATCAGGATTGCGATTATTGGCGGCGGAGCGGCAGGGGTGGAAGTCGCGATGTGCGTTGAACATCGAGTTCGCGTGGCACGCGGGTCAGCTCATGTAACGCTGGTGGATGCCCATTCCAGAATCCTTGGTGGTTTTCGCGATCGTACGATTCGCTTAGCTGAACGCGAACTCAAGGCACGCGGCATTGAACTACGCTGCGGTGGCCGAGTCGTCGGGCATCAGGATCTGGATCTGACATTCGACAACGGTGGAACGCTGACGGCGGACATCGTAATTTGGGTCACCGGCGCTTGTCCGCCGGAATTTCTGCAGCACGTCAATCTTGCGAAGTCGGAATCTGGATTTTTGAAAGTACACCACACGCTGCAATCGATCGACAACGATTCGGTTTTCGTTGTCGGCGATGCC
>JAYVNW010000247.1:0-2450 GCA_043758225.1 Candidatus Kuenenia sp.
CCAATTCTTTAAAATATATTTGGCAAAAGCGTCATCCCTTAAAGTGCGGTTTGATCTCCGGATTATTGAGAAGCACCAGAGCCCATATTCCAAAGGGTATTCCCAGCACAAGACACGGTCCGCAGCATGGAATGCAGGCGATAATGGCTCCCGTCATTGCGAGCCAGTATTTGCGGAGATTCTGCAAATGGTATGCGCCCAGAATGACGAGTGTGTTCGTCAGAATGAACACCGCACTGGCACCAAGTGCCCCGACAAGTTGGCCAACGCGTTCAGCCTCATTTGCAGCAGGGGGCATTCCGGGTCCTCCAGCCAGGCCTGGTGCGGCGATCGTAATCACTGCATTCGCGAGATACATCAAGATTGACATCCCGCCAAGGATGTACAGAAAAATCGCGCAGATGTTGGTTTTTGATAGTGCCTCCGCGCGACTGGTTCTTCCGCTGCTGGCACTTGTATTGCCAGAAGTGGCATATAGATTATTGTAGTCTACCGATCCAAAACCACCTGCATTTGCACTGTTCCCAAACGAAGAACCAGCCGAATTATTGCCCAATTCATCTGCCGGCACGGAGACCGCCGTCCCGCATGCTTTGCATTTGAATCGCTGTCCTGCACGCTCATCCGGGACAGCGTATGCCTTGCCACAACCCGAGCATGAGACGTCAATCGACATATTGTAATCCTCTTGAAGCAAGATCCGGAGATTAGAAGCCGAGGTCTGTACCAGACCAGGTGCAGAATAACGGTAAGTTTGGAAAACCGTAGGACGGGACTCCAGTCGTGCGCAATGATTCCGGCAATCATTCCGGCAAGCATAGGAATGGGCTGCACATATTTCCACGACCAGAGCGATGTTTATGCCACTCCACGCGGATTCTTTGAGACAACCGCGATCAACGCTTAGTGGAGACTCCGGCGACTTCAAATCGGACCTGAATCAAATCCAGAATTTCTTCAGCTGCTCATTGTCCGCAACGCCAAGCGGGAACTGTTTGCTGAAGGCATGATCCTGCACGCCGGCGAATTCACGCAGAGTCAGGTGAATGTGTTCTGGCCTCACACGGATGCCTCTATCCTGGTCGATCGTAAGAGTCTGGGGATTAATCGGGACCAGTTGTTGCTTGTCGTCTGTGGCACCGATGACGCGATTTCCGGCGATGCCTGGACCAAGGAACATGATGGATCCGATCGACCAGTGATCTTTGCCATTGCCGTTGTTGTAGTTCGGCGTGCGGCCCATTTCACTTTGAATAATCAAGACCAGCTTGTCGCGAATCTGAAGAGCCTCCGCCTTTCGCAGCAGGTCATCGATGCCGGCGAGAAACTCTGGAATCAACTTCATTTGATCCACGTCGTTGTTGTTATGACTGTCAAACTGTCCAATCGACAGATTTGCCGAAATGCAGACACCGGCTTTGAATGCAGCCAGCGCGATGTCATTCTGTTGAGCCAGGCGTTCTTTGGATTGCACTTCGGGGATGTAAGGGACGACCCGCTGCAACGCTTTGGAATTTGTCTGCGCCGCATAAAGCATGCTCTGACTGCGTTCGACACGCGGCAGACGAGCGTCTGAAACGCGGGCGTCGAATTGTTGTTCCAAAGTTCGTTCGATGCGACCGGATACAAATTCATCCTGATAGGGCTGCGTGCCGCCTTCGATATAATCGGCTCTAGCCAGCAACTTCAGTGATTGCAGATACGGAACTCGCGACATCGGAACAAGGTTGCCGGTGGCCGAGTAATTGCCAAACGTCAAAAACGCCAGCGGCGCTTCGGCTCCATGACACGCGGCGACGAGAGCCGGAAAGGCAGGATACGCCAGGCTGTCGAGTTTTCCAGTCGCCATATATCGCGCGCACGGCGTGTGATTGTTGACCGACAGATCCAGACCATTCAGAACTCGCAGTTCTGATCCGTACTTCGCGAAGAAGTCTTCGTTGCTCATGCCGATTTCGACGTGCTTGACCGTTGGGGCATATTTTAGTTCGCCAGCGGAAAGAATATCGCCAGACTGATACAGTCGGTTGATACCATCGACTCCCTTGGGGTCCATCAAGTAGGTCGTGTCCCAGCCTCCCGAGGCGTTGAAGACGACGTAATAAGGTCCGGGATAGCCGGCGGATTCCGTTTTCTCTTCGGCAGCTCCGGCGAGCGTTCTCCATCCAACGGGTGCCGCAAAGCCAAGTCCGGCAAGGCTGCAATGTTTAAGGAACGTTCGACGTGACATTGTTCGATCTCTGTTCTTGTCGGCACGACTACTGTTGCTCGGGCTTATAGTCACCTTTCGCTCCGCGAAAGAACGCTGATTTCGCGGAGCGAAAGGCGACTATTATTGTTCGAGCGATTCTGTCCGATTGGGCAAGCATATAATTATCGCCGCAAGCAGTGCCAGTGAGATATGAATTTCATTGACCGTAGCTGATCGTTCGTGCAGACTGATAAAATCC
>JAYVNW010000248.1:0-2735 GCA_043758225.1 Candidatus Kuenenia sp.
CAGTTGCCGAAAGCCGGAGATGAGTTCTCGAAAGGCTTTCAGCGACATCATCAGCTCGCGAAATCGAGACTGCGGGCCGTTCAGAAATATTTCTTCTGACACGCGTTTAGGATTTATACGTGAATTACAGTTGTTTGACGCGTCGGCAGATTGCTTCTGCCATCTGTTGAGTCCCAACAGCGGTTGGGTCGTTGCGGTTCGCCTTCATATCGTAAGTGACATCTTTGCCTTCTGCGATGATGTCCGCCACTGCTTGCTCAAGCCTGGCGGCGGCTTTTGCTTCACCAAGGTGTTCAAGCATCAGCTTGGCAGACAGAATCAACGCTGTTGGATTGACCTTGTTCTGGCCCTTGTACTTCGGAGCGCTGCCGTGAGTCGCTTCAAAGATCGCTCCATCGACGCCGATGTTGGCTCCTGGAGCAACGCCCAGACCGCCGACAAGGCCCGCGCAAAGATCACTCAGGATGTCGCCGTACAGGTTGCCCATCACGAGAACGTCATACTGTTCTGGTTTCTGGACCAGCTGCATGCACATGTTGTCAATGAGACGTTCCATGTAGGTAATGTTGCCCGCATCCAGCTGGCCAGCGTTGGCATTTGGAGACGGGAGGACATTCTTTGCGAGGTCAGCCCATTCGTGCTTCGCTTTGTACGAATTCGCGACGGCTCGCGTGACGTCGTACCACAGGCCGTCAGTAAACTTCATGATGTTGGCTTTGGAGATTGAAGTCACAGACTTGCGTTTGTTTTCGACGGCATATTTAAATGCATAGTCGGCGATGCGAGTAGTGCCTTCAATGGACATAGGTTTAATGCTGATACCCGTTGTTTTGGGGTCAGTGGAAATCTTCTTTCCTGTGGCGACAGCATTAATCTGTGCAATCAACTGCTCGGTGACGGGTTCACCTGCTTTGAATTCCACGCCAGCGTAAAGGTCTTCGGTGTTTTCACGGACGATCACAAGATCGACATTGCAGGCATCGAAAAATGTTCGTACGCCTTTGTACGTCTTGCATGGACGAACACAGGCATACAGGCCTAGTTCCTGTCGCAGGTAAACGTTGACACTGCGAAAACCTTTGCCGATCGGTGTCGTGATCGGAGCCTTCAGAGCGACACCGTTGGCTCGAATCGATTCCAATACGCTTGCCGGGACACCACCTTTGGCTTCAATGACTTCAATGCCGCATTCCTGTACGTCCCACTCGATCTTGACGCCAGTTGCTTCGACGCATTTTCGCGTGGCTTCTGCAATCTCCGGACCAACACCGTCACCTGGAAGTAGAGTTACCTTATGCATTGCGATTCTTCGTTTCTCTCGTAGACATTGAGGGCTTGGCAAACATCGGCTTGGAAAAGGCGTCCCTTTTCCAGCGCATACCGCGAGACGTTATCACAAGAGTCCGACGCCTTCAACCACCGCCGCATGGCTTGTGCTGAGTGAGATTGAAGCCAGGATTGGTTATGATCTTCGTCGAACGCCCGGAATCCCTCATCATTCCGCAGATACAGAGGAAAACCATGACTTCAACTCGACTGGAACTGGCCATGGGTCAGATTCAATTTGCACGCAACTACACTCATTCGCTGCTCGCCGATCTGGAACCTTCGGACTGGTTTCAAGAGCCGACGGAAGGCGTTTCGCATATTGCCTGGCAAATTGGTCATCTCGCGATGGCACAGTACGGCTTGTGTCTGTTTCGCATGCGGGGCCGCGCCGACGTCGATCTGGAATTGATGAAATCTTCGTTTCGGAAGAAATTCAGTAAGGGGACAACGCCGGACCCCGATCCTGAAAAGAATCCGTCCCCGGAAGAAATTCTTGGTGTATTCAACCGTGTTTACGAACAGACAAGGCTTGAACTTCCAACCTTCAGTGACACTGTTCTGGATGAGCCCATTGAGATGCCGTACGCGGCGATCGCCACAAAGTTTGGCGGATTGCTGTTTTGTTCGCACCACGAAATGCTGCACGCCGGCCAGATCGGATTGTTGCGGCGTTTGCTTGGCAAGCGGCCCGTGCGATGATTCTTTTGAAACACTCACGGCACGCGGATCGGTTTGAGTTCATCGAACCACAGATCATCATTGGGAACATCAAGCCGAAGTTCCTGGAAGACGCCGTTGCTGTCAGGCACAAATTGGATTGTACCGTCCGCAAACCATGCGAACTCTTTTCGCCAGTGGATCACCCATGTGTCGTAGTGCAGATGCGTGAGATCAGCGACGAGTTCGGGATTTGGCAGAAGTCGCAGGACGAGTTTATCTTCTTCTAACGTGACAGTGGCATCGCCGTAGAGCGGACAGCGAAAGATTCCAGCGTACGATTCCAATTCACGGCTCGGTTGCGTGCCTTCTGCTTTTGCCGTCGTGGCATCTTTGATGCGTTTATAGAAAGCAGTGCGGCCATTGCGATCGCGTTCGAGTCCCTGTTTCAGCCAGTCCGTTTTTTCACCGCCAAGGAATTCGTCGACAATCGTATTGGCGAGAGCAGTTGAAATTCCGGTCATGCTGTTTGTCAAAATCACCACGCCGAGGTTCTCTTCGGGGACCATCGTCACTTGCGAATACATTCCGTCGTAGCCACCGCCGTGCGAAACTGTCTTGCGGCCTTTGTAGTCGGACAGCATCCAGCCCAGTCCGTACGCTTTGAAATGAGTCGTGCCAACCCGTTTTTGAGCTGCTGCGCTCAGCGGAAGTATTGTCTGCAGAGACCACATCTTATGTGATGATGC